>NZ_JAVJZI010000139.1:0-77892 GCF_040223135.1 Coleofasciculus sp. G3-WIS-01 | reverse complement strand
AACCCGCCCCTACATTGGGTTTTTGGTTAGGTGAAAGGTTGGGGCAGAGCGGGTTTAGTTACATCTGAGTCAAAAAGAAACGATAGTTGTAAAACCCGCCCCTACAAACCATGCCCTTGAAGATTCTCCAGCTCGTTTGTACTCAACTAGGCTTGACATTGTTGCAACTGATGCCAAAGAGACTCGATCTGCTCTAACGCCTGATCAGGAGACAGTTTACCCGCCGTTTGCAGGTTGCAAATATAGCTGACTCGCTGGGCAAACTCTTGCAGATTGGCATTCAGCACCAGATGCTCCGGCTTAACGGCTCCGCGATAACGGGCACGGGGATACAGAAAGTTGTGTTTGGATTGCTTCATGGCTACCGCCCCCCAACTATTGCAATTAATTCCTAATTAAATATAAGTTAACCCCATTTTTACCTGAGCTGTCAAGTGAACCTGATCGTGGCGCGATCGCATTATCTGCCATGGCAATTGTCGTGTTGACCCACAGTAGCCAGTTGTTCAGCGCAGACATTTTGCCACTCAAGAGCCATTCATCCGTTTTGTCATAAAACTTAATACTAGCTTATTGATAATTTCTCTAAACTAGCGCTATCTTATTGAATATCTTTTGCAATAATCCATGCCAATTTTGTCCGATCAGTGTCGCTCATTCTTGCCAGAACATTATTCCGCAACATTCAGTTGTAAATCTCGATTAGCGATCCCAGCCAAGCCAAAACAGTCTTGTCAGAAAACAGCTTGAGGGATCAAGGTTCATCCATAGCGTTTTTCTTAGGTTGTTGAAATGTCTAATCCCGATGCACTTTGGCTCCATGTCAGTCCAGCTTTAGCACGATTTGATCGTCCCTTACTGAGTCATCTTTCGGAGTATGGCGCGATCGCTCGGTGGCACTATCACCAAACACTGGACGAACCGACATCTCTAGACGCCGCCTTAGTATTACTCCATGACTATCTCAAGTCTGGCGATCGCCCCCTGCATCTTCTCGGACATGGCACAGGCGGATTGTTAGGGCTATTGTATGCCCATCGCTATCCTGAACCTGTGCGATCGCTAACACTTCTATCTGTCGGCGTTCATCCGGCGGTAGATTGGCAAGCACACTATTATATGCAACGCCAAATGCTGCTCCTACCCCGCGACGTTGTGTTAACCCAGATGGTTTACAACCTGTTTGGCTGTCACTGTCCCCTGATGGTACGAAGACTCATACCTGTTCTCAAGCAGGATTTAATCAGTTCATTATCCCCTCATTCCTTATATCAGCGCCTGAGTATTCCAGCGGCGGAATCCCCGGTTCCCTTGTTAGTTTGTGGTAGCCGTGATGATGTCGTCATTGACTCGGATTTACTCCTGGGATGGTATCCCTGGTTAAAACAGAATGATCGCCTCTGGCAATGTGCCAATGGACGCTACTTCTTCCATTACTTTCATCCGCAACCCGTGAGTGAGCAAATTGTAAATTTCTGGACATCTCTGGGTTTATCCTCTTCAACTCCTTGTCCATTAGAAATTCATCCATCTGAACAGTCTAACTCTATTGGAATTAAACAGTTTCCGCGAGGTAATGATGCTTAGTGAAGTTTCTGTATTAATCACTAATTTGCCCATTAACCATCAATAAGCCAATGTCTTCATTTACGCCAATCCCCTCTACATTTTCCACCCGTCTGCATGTTGTGTATCCCCAAAAAGCGTTTAATCGCAAAGATTTGCTACCTCTGATTTCAGACTATATTTGGGAAATTGAACAAGGTATCGTGCGATCGCTAACTTGGAATGAAGAGGGTCAACTGGTTACCCTTGGCTTTTGGGGTCCCGGAGATGTAGTAGGACGAAGGTTATCTCGGATCAAGCCTTACCAGGTGGTTTGTTTGACCCGAGTACAAGCGAGTCAGATCCCTTTAGAGAGTTACTCTTTACAACAGGCGTTACTGATTCATGCTTGCAAAAGCGAAGAACTATTGAATATTCTACATCAGCACTCTGCCTATGCTCGCCTGCTACATTTCTTGGAATGGCTATCCTGGCAATTTGGGCAAACAGTTCCTCAGGGTAAATTGCTTAACTTTCACCTGACTCATCAGGATATTTCCGAGACGATTGGGCTTACTCGGGTAACTGTTACACGCCTGATCAATCGTTTGGAACAGGAAGGGAGGATTGTGCGATCACATCGAAATCTCATCCTCACCACTGGTGAACCTTCTCGGTATAATGAATAAGCATTTTGGAAGCATCAAAACCTTGATATACCGTAGGGTGGGCATTGCCCACCAGCCTTAATCAGCGTGCCTTATTGACTTTTGAGCGTTAGAAATCCAGCACTTTGTCAGCCGCTAAAATTAAGTTAGGGATTTCATCATTCTCCAAGGCAAGTTGGCTTCCAGGACGCAGAAAATTTTCATCAATCCCGACGGCGCTAGCACAAACCGGACAGACGATAATCTTGCGACCTGCTGTCACAAAATCCTCATAGAGTTCAGCAACAGTCATAGTACCGTTTCCCCAACGCAGATCTAAGGGTTGTCGAGCATCTGCCAGTCGCACGCCTTCCAAGGTTAGCACCAGTGTAACCTGCGCCCCTTTCCTTTGCATATTGCTTCCCAGCTTCAGCGCCATAAAAACAGCGTGAAGATCATCGGTGCTGTGTTTAAGATGCACAATAATGTTCTGCTGGTTAGCGGCGGTAATTTCCTCCCCTGTGTTGGGTATCATCTCGCCTGGTTGCGCGTAACTCGGTAATGGCGTAGCTAGCGGTAATACCAGCACTGCGCCTAAAAGTGCGATCGCACTCTATGCTCATGTCATCATACAAGTCTGTTAATTCCCGCGATCGCGTCTTTTTTTTTAGTGGCGATAAAATCGTGCTGCCAATCTTGAGAGTTTGTTTCAGTCATTTGTCAGGCGCACAAAAATGCCCCACACCACAAACGGCATTCCTCCTAACCCATACAATAAAATCGCCAACCCCACTTGCAAACCAATATAGTGCTGATGGCAGAACCGATAAAATTGATCATCAGCAATGTCTTGAGTAAACCGAGACAATTCAGTTTTTGCGGGCACCTCATGCATTAACCAACTGATATGACTCCACCACAATCCCTGAGTCGAATCATGCGGATCAAAGGGTTGATCACTATACAAATGATGAATTCGATGGTAACCAACCCAACCCAGAACCGCTCCTTGTCCCGCCAACGTACCGCAAAAAATCAGACAATATTCCAACCATTGAGGCACTTGTAAACTACGGTGACTGGCTAAACGATGGAAACCCAAAGAAATACCGAGTCCAATGGTTATCCAGTGCAACAATAGGGCAACACCGACAGCACTCCACTTAAAATTACTGGGCAAAAATGCCAATAGAGTTAATAGGTGTAACGCGCCAGTCGCGAGAATAATTGTCCAACGTGGACGGGGTGAATTTGACATGCAAATGCTCAAAAATTTAACAATTATTACCGAAAACAAGGCTGAAATTCATGCCAACGCCGACGAACTTGTCGGTCACATTCAGGAGGGGAAATTTTTAGGTTATGCAACAGATGAATTTCGGTTTGAGTCTGCGCCGTGAGTAGCAAGATTACATCTTCGTCAGGGTGATAACGATCCACCAGTCGCAGAAGTTGGTCAATGACACCTTCCTCAAATTTGTGTGCTTGTTTGTGTGCTTGCATTTGACTCACCACCTGGGGTTTGGCAATGAATTCAGCACGGAACGGTATCCAATCCAGACTGATTATCTTTGATGCGATCGCGGCATCCTGCACATCCACACAAACCATCCCGCGACCGGATTCAACATAACCGTTCCAAGCGTAATACCCAATCACCAACAAATTGGCATGAATAAACTCATTTTGCCAATAGCCAAAATTACCTTGCCAAACACTATTTTCCGGACGCATGGGTTTCCTCCCGCAGCATTTTTGCCGCTTCTACCATATTTTTCAACGCCGGAATCACTTCGTCCCAATGGCGAGTTTTCAAGCCACAGTCGGGATTCACCCAAATTTGTTCAACGGGCAAATTAGCCACTCCTGTCCGTAGTTGTTCCAGAAGGTGTTCTGTTGTGGGAATCACTGGACTATGGATGTCATAAATCCCATTCCCCACCTGATGAGCATATCCAGCATTGGTAATTTCAAACAAGGTTTCATTATTACTGCGGCTATTTTCAATCGATAAAACATCCGCATCCAGACGCTGAATGTGCTGAATAATATCCCCAAATTCAGAATAACACATGTGAGTATGAATCTGGGTTTGGGGTTTGGCAATTCCAGCACTGAGACGAAACGCATCCACTGCCCAAGACAGATAATCCTGCCACCGTTCTGGTTTCAGCGGTAAACCCTCTCGCAATGCCGGTTCATCAATCTGAATAATCGTCGCTCCCGCTGCTTCTAAATCCGCCACTTCTTGCCGCAAGGCTAAGGCAATTTGGAATGCCTGTTCCTGTCGGGAAATGTCGGTACGGGGGTAATTGCTCTAAACCGGATAAATGCCGAAATCGTTCTGGAATCAATCCCAGATAAATGGACCAATCGAGTACAGAGTCATAGAGGGTAGCGTCACCAATCCCAATGCGATCGATACCTGCTTCACGTTGGGTTTTCCAGTTGGTTTCTTCAACCTGGCGCACGGTTTCCCGTAAGGATTCTGCGTCTAATTTTTCACTCCAGAAAGATTCTAAAGCTTTTTTGACTTCGCGGTTTTTGCCGATGCGAGGATAGCCTAATGTCGCGGTTTGAATGGACATGGTTTCTCTGTGTTTAATTAAGGTGTAATAGCCAGGATTTGATCAAGCGCTAAGGGTAGCACTTCACCATCAAGGAACAGCACTCAAGCTATCTAATGCCTCAGGCAATTAATCGGTGTTACTGGAGTCATTAGAGCGATGAAATACTATAGGTTGTGTTTAATTGGTGCAATTTCCTCAAAGGCAGAATCTGTGCCAGAAAATCCGGTTCAACGGTTCAGGCGATTCTGAAACCGGGCGGGAACGCCTCGGATATAGTAATGCTATATTTCTGGACAGCAGAAACACTGCCTTGGGTGGATAAATTGCCAAACCAATCGAGTAATACCAGCTAGCATCTGTAGCGTATTTCTGGCACGATCAGAGCGTGAAATCGCGGGATGGGACTATTCATGATTGTATACATCTGTACCTCGCAGATGGATGAAATGATTTGACTGAAATTGCTTGACATTCGGCGGGCATTCTGACTCAGAGACATCAGTCTCATTACAGCTGCGGGACAGCGTCGGATTTGCACCGAACTTTCCCCATTACTTCTAACGGCTGCTCCCCGTTAGAACCGAACGTGATTTTCACTATATCACCATCATGTCTTTTTTGTCTCCCCTGCTCCCCTAATTTTGTCCACCTTCCCCACCTTCCCCACCGACAGAGTATTCTTTCTAAGTAGCATTTGGGAAGAATATAAACACCGTGATTAGAGTATTTGATTCAAGTGCATTGATTGCAGCCTGCGGTTCTGCTAGTGGTGCTAGCCATTTCTTTCCGCTTCAGCCGTAACGAATTGTCCGAAAGTCCACACGGTTTGTATCCGGCTCATAAAGTGTGTAGGTGGCTTTTCCGGGTTCTCGTCCCACATTACCCACCCCAATGACTCGACGAGGAGATGCTGTTGCTATCTGAACCGACTGTTGACCCTCAAGCGTGGTGATTTGTGAAGATACAGAACCTCCTTGCAGTTGGCACTCAAAAGTTAGACCTGATCGACCACAAAATAGGTTAGTTGCACCCACACGCATCAAGCGATCGCACATCTGCCAAGGGGGTGTCTGAGGCGTCAATTCATCATCCACACTCACGCTGCTACCATGAATCAGTAGACAATCGAGTTCTAAGAACCCAAAATCTAGGCAGCGAATCCATTCAACCGTTTGCCGGGAAACAGCATCCCAAAGCAATTTTACGGTGTCAGCACCATAGTTCTCAATCAGTTGAGTCGGTTCACCTGTAGCTGCTAATCCATGAAGAATCAGACATTGTTCCTCCCACCAACCGGTACAGATTTTGGGTAAACATTCGTTGGGTTTCGGAGAACGAATTCGCCGCACGACCTGTTCACTTTCGGGTCGAGAACTAATAAAATCCCCCAAAATATAAATATCATCCATCCCTTTAGTCTGGTGTTTAACATCGGATATTACTGCTTCATAAGCAGCAATATTTCCTTCAATTCCACTTAAAATTGCCCAGTTTTCCATAGTTATTCAGTGTGTGGGAGAATTAAAATTAACGGTGGAGAACGTCATTTGTCAGGCTTTAAAGACAGGATAAACGTGACAACCGTCTGCCTTCTTTAACCGATGACCAAGAAGGGTTTATCGCGCACAAATATGAGTTGGGTCATCCGCTTTTTCGGCATACTCCAATCCTCGCGCCAATCGCCACGCAAAAATAGGAGGTAAGCCTTTATCAATAATTGCCGCACAGGTTTTTTGGTAGTCGTACTCAACCTCCCTCAACGTTACCTGTTCGGTGTCAGTATCGTAAATAACATAGGTAGCATTCGGGCGTCCGTGACGAGGTTCTCCGACAGAACCCACATTGATAATCCGTTTCAGCCGAGCCTGGAAAGTTTGCTGTTGTTGCTGTTCCTCGCTACTAATCTTGACTTGCAGTTGACCCGCTTCTAACGTCCGCACATAAGGCAGATGGGTATGTCCACAGAAAAGAACATCAGCACCCGTCGAGAGAACTCGTTCCACAGCTAAAAAAGCATCTAACTCCGGCAACAGATATTCATGATTACTGTGAGGACTCCCATGAACAAAACAGAGGTTTCCTTCCTTTAAGCTATAAGGCAGTTGGGCGAGGAATTCTCGTGTTTCAGGGTGAATTTTCTGATTCGTCCATTCGTGAGCAATGCGTCCTCGTTTTTCAGCTAATAGTGAAGGATAGGAACATTCGCAAGCGTTTAATCCTTCAACAACATCTTCATCCCAACATCCCTGACAGGTGGGAATATCGAGAGAGCGAATTTGTTCGACTACAGCATTGGGATGGGGTCCATAACCCACTAAGTCGCCAACACAAACGATTTTGTCAGCGTTTTGGTGATCAATATCTAATAAAACGGCATCTAAGGCTGGGTAGTTTCCGTGAATGCAGGAGATAACAGCAAGTTTCATACTACTTCTTCTTCGTCTGGGTCTAAAATAGCTAACGATTCTTTGATTTGTTGTTGGTAATGATGAACAGCTACATCCGATAAACAGCAATCTTTCAGTGTTTGGGCGATCGCGCTCTTATCCAACGCCACACCCACCACCTCAATCCCACTGAAGCGCTGGGGACGACCTTCAAGCCAACGTGGAAGCGCTAATTCGGTGTAGGTACGATTGATCCCCGCGACAAAATCAAAATAAAAGGCGCGTCCATCGGCTAGGTCAAAAATTCCCTTGGCTCGATTCACATTGCCATAGGCTCCCTGGGTTAACTCAGCCCAAAAGACATCCAGACTAGCTGGATCAATCACTTGACCGCTAATCGGCGCACGCCAAAGCTCAGGATTTCCCTCTGGGGTGGCAATTTTCACCCCAGGCACGACTTGGTCTGCCCAAACGTGCCATCCGGTATCCTGAACATTGGGTGGCATCACGGCAACGCGACGATAGCAGAGGTGATCTAATACGGACAACACTGGCTCGACTGACTCTAAATCCAGATGAAATCCCAGTTCCATATAGGCAAGACACTCCAGCCGAGCTAAGTCTAACAACCTATACTCATCCCCTTCTTTGAGAAGTGTAACTTGGGGAAATTCAACAGTGATACCCGTTATGTCAATGGGAACAGGCTGAGAACCCGGACTAAAATACAGCACGGGTTGATCGGCAATAGCTAGCTGTTGTCGAATCCAAGTGGTTTTTCCGGCTCCTGGTAAACCAGCGACAGCAATAATCATTGAAGAACATTGTGGGAATGATTCTCATTATAATAACTCAAACGGGTGGATGGATCGCGTGATCGGGCAAACAGCACCGTGGTATCGGGCGCTGACGTTAATTGAACGAATCCCAGGCTCAGGGACAATCAGGGAAGACTCTGACACCTAGAGCGAATTTATTCAACAAATTCGTGCTTTAATTAACAAAGAATTGAGTGAGTGAGTGATAGATAGGGAGGTGGCTTGCTTGTTCCCCTTAGAAAAGGAACGTCGCTCGGAGCGTACCAATCACTACATCCGGATTTCGCGCGGATTGGTTAGGCGCCGTCAACCAAATTACACCAGGAGTCAGATAAATATGATCGGTCAGCTTATACCGATAGAATCCCTCAATATGCCAAGGAATCGCATTATCTGGAATCAGGTCAGTAGAATCTTCTCCTAAATCAGAACCCAAGAACCAATTTCCCCCAGTCTGGAACGGTGTTGGAACTTCTGCTCTAGTCGCATAAGGAGAAGCGCCGATAACCAAACCACCGAGATTTCCTTCCCCTCCTAAGTCGGGAAACGCCAGAGCGATGCCATAGGTAAGAATATCAGCGCTACTGCCTTCATACTCTACATCGACGAAGCTTCCCCCTTGAAAAATGCTGGCGCTGTCCGGGTTACTATTGACGCGACTGTAGGCAAACCAGCCATTGATGGCAAACTGAGGACTCACTTGCCACAACGCACCAACACCATAGGAATCAACCGATACCTCTTGAGCCGGAATAATCGGACTATTGCTCAAGGCTGTTCCTTGATCCGCCAAAAAGATGGGTGTACTGCTAAACGGACCCCTCGCAGGATGATAGCTGTGGTTATAGGTCAAACCAAAGGAAAAAGTATCGCTGGGTTTGACCGTTAATTGTGCCAAAGCCGAATATCGACCGCCAAATAAACCCCCAGCGAGAGGATTCGTCGAACGGGCGGAACTGGGTTCATTGGCGTATGTGGCGATATAACCCGCACTCAGACTAATGGCATCACTCAAGTGGTAAGTGAATCCTAGACCGGCTCCTGACTCAAAATTATAAATGCCACTGCGTTGTCCAAAAACCGACAGAGAACCTGTACCCCCATTGTCGTCATCCCAAAGACTAAACGTGGTGGGGATGTAGTCGTGATGTTCTCCGCCAGCTGCCATAATTACGGTTCTCAGCTTTTCACCCAGGGAAAACTCATAGCTCAAACTCGTCAACCCTACAGTATTATTAGCAGGTAAGGACGCGATATCGTTAAAGGTTTGCTGACCTTCAGGGGAAAATTCCCGTCCCCCAAAGAAACCAAACAGGGGATTCGGACCATATTGAAATCCGCCGTCGCCTCGATCGGGGTGGGGAAAGTTCCCACTGGCAAGTCCTATTTTTAACTCATCCTCACCCGTGAAACTGGTAAGGAAATTGAGGCGAACGCGGTTGGCAAAAACCGTATTTTGTTCAGGACTTTCACGAGTTATGGTTCCCGTTGGGCTAAAGACTGACGGGAACGTTACTTGGGTGCCGTCTCCTGCTAAAACATCGGTAACGGCGATGATGACTTCTCCTTGCAGTTTGGTGGTGGTGGAAAACTGATTCGCTTCCAGAGACGCGGTACGATCTTCCAGATTATCCACCCCTGTACCCAAAGTGGCTAATTCGGTTTCAAAGTCTTGTACCAGCCGTTGCAAAGTGTTTACATCGTCCTGGTGACCTAAATCCCCTGGGTTTTCCGCGAAGATACGCTCGATTTGCTGCAAGCAAGCATTCAATCCGGCGGCAAATTCATACCGACTCAACGCTCGATTCCCTTGAAATGTGCCATTGGGATAGCCAGCGATACACCCATAGCGCTCAACCAGAGTCCGTAAGGCTTCATACGCCCAGTCTCCGGGGAAAACATCCCGCAGTTGAGACACGGAGTTAACTTGGCTCATGGGATCAGCTTCCTCTGGAAAAAGCACCACCAATTCATCGACGTGGAACTGAACACTGGACGTGGACGGGACTTCACGGATGACTTCTTCCCTTGCCACGGCAGTATCAGCACCACCACACAGCAGGACAACCGCTGAAATACCGACAATCACCTTACCCCGGAACCTGTACATTTGTAGCATTTTCTCCTCCTCACACCTTCGTGGGTGAAAATGAAAATCATTCTGATATATTTGATTATGATAATCATTATCACTCAAAAAGGAAATACCGGAAAACCACTACACAAGGCAGAACAGGATGAATCACGCGATCGGGCAAACAGCACCGTGGTATCGGGCGCTGACGTTAATTGAACGAATCCCAGACTCAGGGACAATCAGGGAAGACTCTGACACAGATGGCTTTAATCAAGACTTAGCCGAACGCAAAATGCAGCGCTGGTGTTCCCAAATCCCCTTTACAAATTCGGCTTATTTTGATCAGCGATTGGCAATTGAGGGAATGACCCGAGAGCAGTTTCGCGATCGCCTCGGTGAATCCGTTCAATCTTTGGTCAAGCGTTTTCCCCATCCGCCCCATTGGTTAGAGGAACTCCAGCAGGCGTTTTCTCGCCCAAATTTCACAAATGTTCAGATCGCACCTGTGGCGCAACTCCCCCCTGAGCGAGCAACACTAACTTTCCTCTATGGGATTAAACCTTTACTGAGCCATGCGATCGCTCGTTTAGACGCCGGAATTGCTGAATTAGAGAAACGTTACCCCACTTTACCCTTTGATCGGCAGACTATTAAGGGACTTTTAGTTGCCAAGCTCCCTGATCAGTTGATTACAATGATCAGTCAAACTATGGTATTGGAACTGAATGTAGCTCGGTTACAAGGACAATTATCTGGGGAGACACCAACCGAACGATTGCACAATTTTATCCAAGACTTAGACAATCCAGAGCGAGCCATCGCCCTGCTGCAAGAGTATCCCGTTTTAGCCAGACAATTAGTCATTCACCTTGAACAATGGGTGGACGCCAGCTTAGAATTTTTAGACCGTCTCTGTTCAGATTGGCAGAACATTTGCCAGACGTTCACGCCCCAAACCCATCCAGGGATTTTAGTGCAAGTGCAACAAGGCGCAGGCGACACCCATCGCGGTGGGCGATCGGTCATGATCCTAAAATTTAGCTCCGGGTTTCAGGTGGTTTATAAGCCCAAATCCTTAGCTATTGATTGCCATTTTCAACAACTGCTTCAGTGGCTCAATCAACGCGGTCAGCATCCACCGTTTTTCACCTTAAACATCATCAACCGGGACACCTATGGATGGGTTGAATTCCTGTCTGCCTCCAGTTGTACCACGCCTGAACAAGTTGAGCGATTTTACTGGCACATGGGCGGTTATTTAGCACTATTCTACGTTTTAGAAGCAACAGATTTTCACTTAGAAAACCTGATTGCCGCTGGCGAACATCCTGTTCCCATCGACTTAGAAACCTTATTCCGTCCCGTGCGAAGCGCCCCCGATTCCCCAGCATCTGTATTGATTGCTAACCGGAAAATGGGTGAGTCTGTAATGGGAGTGGGACTATTACCCCAACGCACTAATATCCAAGAAGCCTCACCAGGAATTGATACCAGTGGAATCGGTGCCATTGGGGGTCAAACTCTGCCCACTCAATCCCCTCAATTAACTGGGATAGGAACCGATGAAATGCGCGTGCGTCGCCAGCCAGGGAGGTTAAATAGAAGTAAAAATCGACCGACGTTGAATGGGGAAGTCGTTAATGTTTTAGACTACCAAGAGGCAATAGAAACTGGATTTGCCACGATTTATCGGTTACTTAAAGAACATCGAGAAGACTTTTGTGCTACATGGATGACAACATTTGCTCAGGACGAAATCCGAGTGGTTTTGCGGGATACTCGACTCTATGGATTATTATTACAAGAGAGTTTTCATCCCGATGTTTTACGGGATGCACTGGATCGCGATCGCCTCTTTGATCGCCTTTGGGTTGATGTGCCGAATCGCCCGTTTCTGGATCAGGTGATTCCCTGGGAGAAAAAAGCGTTATGGCGTGGCGATATTCCCTTGTTTTCAACCTCTGTCAATTCCTGTGATTTGTGGAGTGATGGTGAACGCATCACGAACTTTTTTGAGCAATCGGGAATCGAACGAGTAGAACGTCGAATTCGACAATTGAGTGAAACCGATTTAGACGAGCAACGTTGGTTTATTCGCACAGCTTTAACGGCGTTAAAACTCGAATCCCCAAACCCTGGGCATTCAAGTTATCATTTAGTGGAACCGGAAACGATTCCAGATCCTCAACAATTGTGCCAACGCTTGTTACAAATAGCCGGGAACATTGCCTCACGATTGGAATCCCTTGCCCTGCACGATCATCATCAAGCCAGTTGGATTGGGTTAGTCTCCGTCAGTCAAGGGTATTGGACGCTTAAACCGCTGAGTTGGGATTTATTTGCCGGAATTTCTGGGATGGCTCTATTTCTGGGTTATTTCGGGGCGATGACTCAAGCAGAACGCTATGAAACCTTAGCGCGAGATGCCCTATCTACGGTATTGCATCAGGTGGAGTTTGATCAAAATTTAATTCGTTCGATTGGGGGATTTAATGGTTGGGGTGGATTAATTTATACGGTCACTCATTTAGGCAGTTTATGGCAAAATCAGGACTTATATGATCGTGCCTTGAAATGGGTTAACCAACTGCCTAGGTTAATCGAACAAGACAAACAATTGGATATTGTTTCCGGTTCAGCCGGATGTATTATCGCCTTAATGAATCTTTATCGCTGTATTGGTAATGAAGACATTAAAGCTGTTGCCTTACAATGCGGTGAACGTCTTCTGGCTTATGCCCAACCCATGGAACGAGGCATCGGTTGGGTAACCATTCCCCATAAAAAACCCCTGGGCGGATTTTCTCACGGTGCGGCGGGAATTGCTTTAGCCTTGTTAGAATTAGCAGCATTTACGGGAGAAGAACGCTACAAAAATGCGGCGGTGGCTGCTCTAGAATACGAGCGGAGTCTCTTTTCGGAACCTGATAAAAATTGGCGAAATAGATTACAGGAAGACGAAGACAATTTTGCCGTGGGATGGAGTCATGGTGCAACGGGAATAGGTTTGGCTCGCTGGAGAATGAGCGCCTATTTAGATGATCCAGAAATTTACTCAGAAATTGATGTCGCTTGGGAAACAACCCTGAATCGAGGCTTTGGTTACAATCATTCGTTATGCAACGGAGATTTAGGAAATCTAGAATTACTTTGGCGGGGAAATTCTGGAATAAAAGTGGAAAACGATTCTCAACATTTATGGCATAAACGTTATCTCCAGAAAACGGCTGCTGTTTTGGACAGCCTTGAACAGCAGGGGTGTTACTGTGGTGTATCTGGGGGAACAGAAGTTCTCGGTTTAATGAACGGTTTAGCCGGAATCGGTTATGGCTTACTGCGTTTGGTTCACCCCGATCGCGTTCCTTCAGTTTTAGTTCTCGATCCGCCTATTTCCCTGCATTCCCACGTCTAAGACAATGGAGTTAATTCGGTTTGAATAAAATTAAAGTTTCGCGACATGACTAATGAAATACCCAGTTGTACTCCAGCACAATGAAGAGGATTGTGGCGCCGCCTGTTTAGCCGCGATCGCTAAATATTATGGTCGGATTTTCTCGATTAATCGGGTTCGAGAAGTCGCGGGTACTGGACCATTGGGGACTACCTTACTCAACCTCAAACAAGGGGCAAAAGCCCTTCGATTCGATCCGAGAGGGGTGAAAGTTCCGATTGAACTCATTGATCAAAAAATAATTCCTTTACCCGGAATTATTCACTGGAACGGTAATCATTGGGTAGTGTTGTACGAACGCAAAGCAAGAAAATACGCGATTGCTGATCCAGCCATTGGGATTCGATATTTATCGAAAAAAGAGTTGCTAACGGGGTGGACTAATGGAGCCATGCTTCTACTCCAACCGCGTCCAGAATTTCCCTCTCAACCGGATGATCGTCATAAAATTGGCAGTCTTCAACGTTTAAGTCAACGCTTCTGGGAAAAACGAGGTCTTTTGGCGGAAGTGTTGCTGATTAACGGGGTTTTTGGCTGTCTATCTCTCACCTCTCCATTTTTACTGCAAATTCTCACCGATGATGTCTTAATTCGCGGTGATGAGCAACTGCTCAATGGTGTGATTATCGCCGTTTTATTGTCGCACTTACTCCGGAGTAGTCTCCGATTTGTCCAGTCTCATTTAGTTGCCCATTTTGCCCAAGGTTTAGAGCTTAATTTAGTCCTGGAGTTTTGCCGTTCAATTCTCGGACTTCCTCTCGCGTATTACGAATCTCATCGCAGTGGTGAGGTGGCGAGTCGTTTGCGTGATATTCAAGCGGTTAATCAACTGATTTCTCAAGTGGGTATTTTACTTCCCAGTCAGTTGTTTATTGCCTTGGCATCTCTGGGATTTATGCTCGTTTATAGCCGAAAACTCTTGCTGGTGACGTTGGTGATTTCAGCAACCATGACGCTTTCAACGTTAGTGTTTCTTCCTCAACTGAAACAGAAAACCCACAGTCTTCTGGCGTTAACTGCCGAAAACCAAGGGATTTTAGTCGAAACGTTCAAGGGAGCGCTGGTTCTAAAAACTAAAAATGCGGTGCCTCAGTTTTGGGAAGAATTCCAATCTCGATTTGGACGACAGGCAAATTTGAATTTTAAACGATTTAAAATTGCGATTATTAATACGGTGTTTTCGGGGTTTGTTTTGTTGAGTGGTGAAGCGATTTTGCTCTGGTTTGGCGGTCAGTTGGTTTTTGCCAATCAAATGAGCATCGGACAATTAATTGCGTTTAATGCGCTGAATCGCAATTGTCTAAATTTCATCACCAGTGTTATCGATTTTGTCAACCAATTGGCGTTTACAGAAGCCGCTCTACAGCGGTTAAATGATGTGATTGATGCGACACCGGAGGAGCAAGAGAACCTGTTTAAACCCCAGGTTAGCTTGGCGAATAATGCTGAAATTGTTTGTAATAATTTAACTTTTCATCATCCCGGTCGAGTTGAGCTACTCAACGACTTATCCCTAACCATTCCGGGGGGTAAAGCGATCGCTTTAATCGGGAAATCGGGTTGTGGGAAGAGTACGTTGGCAAAACTGTTGGCTGGGTTATATTTTCCGGACTCTGGCACAATTCGTATTGGCGATTACAATCTTGATGACTTGTCCTTGGATTGTCTCAGACGGCAAATTGTTTTGATTCCTCAAGAGGCTCATTTTTGGAGTCGTTCGATTATCGAAAATCTTAGTTTGGGCGATTTACCTGTCGGGTTTTCTGAGATTGTTCAAGCTTGCAAACTTGCTCAAGCTGATGAATTTATTAGTAAACTTCCTAATAAATATCAAACTATTTTAGGTGAATTTGGTGCCAATCTTTCCGGAGGACAGCGCCAGCGACTGGCGATCGCGCTGGGTATTGTAACGAATCCTCCGATCCTCATCCTTGATGAATCGACGGCTAGCCTTGATCCGGTGAGTGAAGCTGAAGTCCTTGATCGCCTCCTTTGTCATCGTCAAGGTCAAACCACGATTCTGATTAGTCATCGTCCGCGAGTTATTAATCGGGCGGATTGGATTGTACTACTCGACACAGGACGAGTGCAACTCCAAGGGACTCCCTCGGATTTGCTCTCTAAGTCAGGTTCTCACCTAGATTTTATGACTCCGTGAGAAGGTTGGCTGGACATTCATCAGTTACCTAACTTTTCACGGGAAGTCTAAACACCTGAGTCGGGGCGGGTTTAGTTACATCTGGGTGCAACCGAAAAGGTAGTCGTGAAACCCGCCCCTACAAACATTGCGCCAGATACCGTGAAAAGTCAGATCAGTTACTTCCCCTGTTAACCACGGGATCAGGCTTGACTTGATTATAGTACAAATGTACTTTAATAATTTAAACAAACTTTACAATAAAAATGATAATCATTATCAAAGTTCAGGTAATATAGTCTCACGGCAAAAAAGCCGCTTCAATACTAGATCGATAGGAGGACAAAAATGTCTCACCCTGATATCATCCGTGCGTGGAAAGATGAAGACTACCGTGCCAGTTTGAGTGCCGAACAACTCAGCCTGTTGCCGGAAAACCCGGCGGGGTTGATTGAACTGAGCGATGAAGATATGTCGTCGCTCTCCGGTGGCTGCACCACCTGCACGGGGACGACTATAGACACGATTCACACTTGCTACCCAGGTTGCAAGATTTCGGTTGAATCTGATGTCTTGACCATTGCCTAGGCAACGATAAGTCGTGATCGCCCAGTGTTGATGGCTTAAAACGCCAGCCAAGGTGACTGAGTTGGATTTGGCTAATTTTCTCAAATTCACCTGTGGTGACGGTTTTAAGCCGTTGTGTATTGACCCGGAACCCTTTCTGGGTCTTTTCCTAGTTTACCTGCATGATTTCCGAAAGAATACTCAACCGTGACCAATCGGCAAACCTATCAACGGTTAAGAGTGCAGATTTTCTGCCTCCCATCAGCCCTTGGCTGAGTTGGGGCGGACTATGTTTAGTCGGCACAGTCGGTGCGGCGTTTACCCTAGCAGCTATTTTCACCTACAACGTCACCGTGAACGCCAGGGCGACAATTCGTCCTTCTGGTGAACGACGCCTCGTACAAGTGGCAACGGAAGGAACGGTTAAAACCATTGAAGTGAAGGAGAACCAGCGAGTTGAACAAGGGGACATTATTGCCACGATTGACGACTCCCGCCTCCAGACGCAAAAGAGTCAGCTTCAAAGTAATATTCAACAAAACCAGCGTCAACTGACTCAAATCGATGCCCAGATGATGGCGCTTGATCGGCAGATTATTGCTGAACGCGATCGCACGAAACGCACAGTTGCCTCAGCGCAAGCGGAACTCAGCCGCAGTCAACGGGAGTACCAAGACCAACAAATAACCGCAACAGCCCAAGTCCAAGAAGCCGAAGCCAATTTGAAGCAAGCGCAAGAAGAGTTACAAAGAACTGAGGCTGAGTTAAACGCCGCCCAAGCTCACTTAAACTCTACGGAAGCCGCGTTAAACGCCGCCAAAGCCAGACGTGATCGCTATCAGCCAATCGCCGAATCTGGCGCTCTTTCTCAGGATCAATTCCAGGAAGTTCAACTTGCTGTGACTCAACAAGAACAAGCCCTAGAAGCCCAAAAAGCCACCATCCTGGCACAAAAACAAGAGATTGAACGACTCTCATCGGGGGTAGATGCTGCCCAAGCTAGACGAAAAGGGGCATTAGCCGCGCTCAACCCCAGTGAGGCAATGGTGACAATGGCGAAGGAGAAAATTGCCCAAGAACACGCCACTGGGAAAGCCAGCCTATCTCGATTAAACCAAGAACGAGAGCAGCTCATTCAACGTCGCGGGGAACTCTCGAACCAACTCAGTCGCAACCAGGATGAACTTCAGCAAATTGAAACGGAACTCCAAAACACGATGATCCGCGCCTCAGCCTCTGGTATTATTCAGCAACTGCATCTTCGCAACGTCCAACAAGTTGTCCGTGCCGGAGATGCGATCGCGCAAATTTCCCCCAGTGCAGCACCTTTGGTGATTAAAGCCTTCGTGTCATCTCAAGATATCAGCCAAGTCGAAATGGGTCAACGGGTGCAAATGCGCGTCTCTGCCTGTCCCTATCCGGACTACGGCACTCTCCCAGGTACAGTGACTGCCATTTCTCCAGACGTGACTACGCCCACCCTAACCCCCCAGGCGATCGCAAGTTCCACTCAAGCCAGTACAACTTCTGCTACTCATGCTTTTTATGAAGTCATGATTCAGCCAGGACTGTTTCAGTTGAGTGAGGGTGAACGCCCTTGTGTCATTCAATCGGGTATGGAAGGCAGAGCCGATATTATTGCCACAGAAGAAACCGTTCTCAACTTGATTCTCACAAAAGCTCGGTTACTCACGAATTTGTAATCCGCCAGCGATCAGCGGTTTATCCGCTACTTACCTTTTTTTACCTCCGACAAAATTTTCATCTGTGATTATAATGATTATCATTATCAAAAAATGAGCGTTGCCGAAGTCAAACGTGCGATCAATCCAGCAAAGGAGACTAACCCATGCCAAATTATCGCCATCTAGTAACAACAATCCTGGCTTTAGGAATCGTGTCTTTAGTCGGCTGTGGACAAACTAAAATGAATGAAACAACCGAATCCACCCAATCTTCTGACTCTAACGTCTCAGAAAACCAGCTTGATGTGGTTGTGAGTATTCCACCGCAAAAATATTTTGTCGAACGGATTGGTGATGAATATGTCAATGTCACCGTAATGTTACCGCCTAGTGCTAATCCAGCCACCTATGAACCCAAACCCCAGCAGCTACAAAATTTAGCTGATGCAGAGGCGTATGTCCGCATCCAGGTTCCTTTTGAGAATGCCTGGTGGGAACGCATTCGTTCTGGGAATCCGGAGATGAAAGTTGTGGATTTGACAGAAGGAATTAACCGAATGCCTATGGCAGCGGAACATTCCCATCCCGGAGAAGAACACCATCACCACCGTGACGCCGACGAACACCAGCATGATCAGGAGGCTAGTTCTCAACCCGAAACCGTAGCCAATCCCGATCCCCACATTTGGCTATCACCCCCCCTGGTTAAAGAACAAGCACAAACCATTTATGCAGCCCTTGTCGAACTTGACCCCAGCCGTCAACAGATTTATCAAGATAACCTAAATGCCTTTATTGCTGACCTAGAGCAACTGGATCAAGACATT
The DNA here is from genome assembly GCF_040223135.1 of Coleofasciculus sp. G3-WIS-01. NCBI lineage: Bacteria > Bacillati > Cyanobacteriota > Cyanophyceae > Coleofasciculales > Coleofasciculaceae > Coleofasciculus > Coleofasciculus sp. G3-WIS-01. Next base: position 59,181 of record NZ_JAVJZI010000139.1, on the reverse strand, counting down.
AAACAAACCCTTTCTGGGGTTGAGAATCGAACCTTCATGGTCTTCCATCCGGCTTGGGGCTACTTTGCTCGTGCTTACAATTTGGAAATGGTTCCTATTGAAGTCGGTGGCAATGAACCCAGTGCGGCAGAGATGTCCAAGCTGATTTCTAAAGCCAAGACAGACAATATTCAAGTCATTTTTGCTCAACCTCAATTTAGCACCAGGAACGCTAAAACAATTGCCAATGAAATTGGTGGAGAGGTGATTTTACTCGATCCACTGGCTGAAGACTGGATGAGCAATATGAGCCAAGTGTCTAACACATTTAAAGACGTTCTGGGTGATCCAACCGCCCTGTTAGTTGTCACCCCTCACCTTATGGCTGTGATTAGCAAATAGCTTTTTTCTTCACTATTGCCTATTGCCTATTGTCTATTGCCTATTGCCTAGCGCGTAGCGCTATATTGCACCATATATGCCCCCTACAGGCGATAGCCAAAGGTGTATTTTTTGCCTAATCAAAAAGAGAATACTGGTATCACTGTGGCACACTCAACTACGTCTGAAGTCGTGATTACGATCGAAAACCTTTGGGCAGGATACGGTAAAGAACCGATTTTGCACGACATCAATCTTTCGGTCAATAAATTGGACTATATCGGTATCATTGGTTCAAATGGAGGCGGCAAGACCACCCTATTCAAGGTACTATTGGGATTATTGTCACCTCAACAGGGACGGGTAAGAATTCTCGGACGTTCGATTCAGCAAGGTCGTCGTTATATCGGCTATGTTCCACAGGTTATGACATTTGACCGTAGTTTTCCCATTAATGTTTGGGATGTGGTGCGGATGGGACGTTTGGGCAAAGGTCGTTTATTGAGACATTTTAATCGGAAGGATGATGAGAAGGTAGAACAGGCATTACAACAGGTAGACTTGCTAGATTTAAAAGATCGCCCGGTGAGTGAGCTTTCTGGCGGGGAATGCCAACGAGTCTATATTGCTCGGGCGTTAGCAACAGAACCTCAGATTCTACTGCTTGATGAACCCACAACCAGTCTAGACCGTCAATCCTCTACAGCCATCTATGAATTGCTGCGGCAACTGAATGAATATGTGACAATTTTGATGATTTCCCATGATCTTGGCATGGTATCCTCTTACGTTAAAACAATCGGTTATTTGAACCAACGGCTGTATTACCAGGGTGACAGTCAGGTGACGAATGAAATGCTAGAACAGACCGACGGAGAATCAGTAGAACCGGTGATTCACAATCGGTTTGTGCCGCGAATCCGTTAAAATTGACCTAAATCAAAACCTGAATAGCCGAGACACAAGGAAATAATTTTGATTTCGCTTATGATGGAAGTTATACAGCAAGAATTTATGCAAAATGCCCTATTAGCGGGGCTATTGATTAGCATTGCCAGTGGCATTATTGGCAGCTTTGTGGTGGTCAATCGGATTGTGTTTATCGCTGGAGGCATTGCCCACGCTGCTTATGGGGGTGTGGGTATGGGATTTTTCTTGGGATTTAATCCAGTGCTAGGGGCAAGCGCCTTCAGTCTGATGGCGGCGTTGATCATGGGCTGGGTGCAGCGTAAAACTCAGTTGCGACAAGATACTGTCATTGGTATGTTATGGGCAATTGGTATGGCAATTGGGGTAATTTTTGTTGATTTGACACCGGGCTATACGGCAAATCTCAGGAGTTATTTATTTGGTAGTATTCTCTCGGTTCCTAGACGCGATCTCTGGATTATGCTGGCGCTAAATATAATGATCGTCATTTTGGTCGCGCTGTTTTACAAAGAGTTATTGGCGATCTCCTTTGACGAAACTTTTGCCACAGTGCGGAATGTACCCGTGAATGCGCTTTACCTGATGCTGATGGGAATTATTGCGCTGACGGTGGTGATGCTGATGCAGGTGGTGGGCGTAATTTTACTGATTGCCTTGCTGTCTATGCCTGCCGCGATCGCGAATCTGTATGTCAAGGACTTGAAGAAAATGATGCTACTGGCTAGCTTGCTGTGTATGGTCTTTACCACAGCCGGATTGTGGCTTTCCTACGTCCTCAATTTTACCTCTGGTGCCACGATCGTGCTGTGCGCCGCGATCGCTTATCTTGCCAGTTTGGGCATCAATTTTCTCCGGCGATACCGCCAAAGGGAGACCAGATTGTTTCAGTAGAGTCTTTCCCGTTTAATTTGTTAGGTTTGAGTTTATTTATGTTAGACACCGCCAGCTTACCTCAAAAACTACCTGTAACTGTCATTACAGGCTTCCTGGGCAGCGGTAAAACAACGCTGTTGAACTATATCTTGCAAAATTTAGAAAATTATAAAGTTGCTGTTTTAGTCAACGAATTTGGCGATATCAACATTGACAGCCAGTTCTTGATCACTGTTGAAGAAGACATGATTGAACTGACCAATGGCTGTATATGCTGCACGATCAACGATAATTTAAAAGAGGCTCAAGTAAGTTGGAAAAAGACTCAAAAAAAGAATCCGGCTAAAAATGATGAATTGGTCAAAGCTAAAAAAAAAAGAAATAGAGGATAAATTAGAAAAATGGAAACCGGAAATAGAAGCTGGAAACCGGACAGTGCTTATGCTTGATGAATCAAACCAACGTTAGAATGTTTGATTCAGCAAGTTGACTCAGGGCGTAGCGGAGAATCTCGGTGACTCGCTGGTCTTTCAGGGAGTAATACGCCAGTTTGCCGTCATTTCTGTACTTCAGGATTTTGAGGTCGCGCAGTTTTCGCAGGTGGTGGGAGGCGGCGGCGACCTTGATTTCTAGCAGAGTGGCAACATCACAAACACAGAGTTCTTCGCCCCGGCTGAGAGCATAAAGAATCTTCAGGCGCGAGCGATCGGCTAAAGCACCAAAGAGAATTTGAGCATCTTCGAGCAAATCATCTCCCGGAAGGGCTTCATTGACCTGAGCGACCAGTTCTACGTTGAAACAGCGGACTTGGCAGACATCGTTTGACTTTGGCTCGACCACAGATCCTCATGGCTCAAACTCTACAACTCAATTCTACCTATCTAACGTTGATTCACCTCACCCACAGCCTCAATGTACTGCCCTTGCCCCTGCACTAAACACCAGCGATCGCGAGTGGTTCATACAGCGTCAACAACATTTGCGTTCGCAATGTGAGCATAATAAAGAGGGTACAAACCAGCAATAACCCCTGACGACTTGCATTTTTTCCAGTAACTCCGAAAGAGGAAGTGCCCCCAAATCCCCAGAATGGCGCGATCGCACACTCAGGGTTTGCTGCTCAACTAACAGGCTTCATTCAAGATTGCGAGATCGCCCCACCAACTCCTGCACAAAGGCTTGATGGATTGGGGCAGCAATCCCAGCTTGCAGCCCATTCAGCACCTCCATCATTCTGCCCTCTAATAAGGCTGGCACGTTCAGCCACAACCCGGGAAACACGCTACTGCGAATCATGCCATCGGCATCCGGTTCAATTAAGACAAATTCTTCTGCTTGCAACCGAAACCAACTGAGGTGGTTCTCAAAGGTTGACCACACCAAATATTCCTGCACCCCATTGCGGCGATAGGCATTCCGCTTAACTCCTAAATCAATTGCCGCACTGCTTGTGGCAATTTCAGCCACTAACTCTGGTGTCCCTTCGATATAGCCATCTTCGCTAATCGTGGAGTTACCGCCAACTTCAATTCGCAGCAGTGCATCTGGTTGGGGTTCATTATCTAAATCCAACCGGGTTGTGGTGTTATCAGCCACACTGACACCGGGAGTGGCCGTCCAATATACCCCTAACCAGGTGACTAAGGCAGCATGAGGTGTACCATGAAAAACTGTAACTGGGGATGCCACGTAAACCACTCCTTCAATCAATTCAGCTTTAAATTTTTCCGGGGTCGCCTCATAGCGGCGCTCAAACTCAGCACGAGTCAAGCGATCGCCACTTTCCAGGGGTGGAATTGGGATGGAACGAGCAGGCTGCTGCAACACCATAATCAAAAATCAAAGTTTAGAGGATGAAGGAGATGGTTGGTATCCATTTTACAGCACTTTCTAACACGGTGTGGTACAGTAGAGTTCAGGAGGAAAGAACTAAACGGCAGTGTGAGCATCTCGCTTACTTCTTTGTCAGGGTTTTTACCCATTGAGGCAGTATTTATTGCACTTTATGAACTAATAATAGTCCTATAATCCTTCCTATAATCATTTTTATATGAGATACTAAAAGCGGATACTTATTAACAAGATGAATCGTCTATTTAGGCTCTTAACTTGCCATGCAATTTGCTAATTCTTGTCGAATCCACTCTGCATTTAAATTTCGTCCAATGAAAACGAGTTGATTCCAACGAGGAGGGTGAGAACGTTCACTTTTTATATCACATCGTTTACCACTTAATTGAAACAGATGGCGTAACTGACTCCCCTGAAACCAGAGAATGCCCTTACCCCGATAAACATTGGTGGGTAGGTTATCGATAAAGGTTTGAAATTTGGGCAGATTTAAGGCGCGATCGCTCTCAAATGAGACTGCCATAAACTGATCATGTTCCAGATGGTGAGACTGATGATCATGAGCCAAATGATGCTCGGCTGATGCTGCACTTTTATAGGTGCTAGGCTCATTAAGGTTCACATTCAAAATCAGTGGCAATGACACCTGTCCATACTGGGTTTGGAGGACTCTAGCTCCAGGTTTAAGGAAACGAATATAGTCCTCTAGTTGATTAATTCGTTTTGGCGCAACTAAATCGGTTTTGTTCAACAGAATAATATCAGCAAAAATGAGTTGATTCCGTGCCGCTTCACTGTCATAGTGATTCGGCGTTAACGACTCCGCATCAACAACCGTCAATATGGAATCAATGTGAGTAACGGTTTGTAATTCTGTGGTGATAAAACTCAGCATAATTGGCAACGGATCTGCCACTCCCGTGGTTTCAACCAGGATGTAATCCACCGGATCATCACGGTGAATTAACGCCTCAACCGTATCAACGAGATTTTCATTAATCGTGCAGCAAATGCAACCATTACTCAGTTGCACCATATTTTCATCAATCGATACCAAGAGTTTGGAATCGATATCAATGTCGCCAAATTCATTAACAATAACGGCTATCTTCAAATCCTGATGATTATGCAAAATATAATTGAGCAGCGTAGTTTTGCCGCTTCCCAAAAAACCCGTGATAATGGTAACAGGTATTCCCCGCCCAGAAGCGGTGAAAAATGTGGGACGAACTTGTTTGACACTAGGGGTCATAAAATCCCTCCGGTTGAGTAACGACAAATTGGCGGATTGAACGATCTGACTCGCCCTAAACCAATTGTATAGTAATAATTAATTGACTATAATTTTACCGATTCAGCTAGACAGTTGTCCAGTATCGTTTTGATTTCATCTAGATCGAGATGACGTCCAATCAAGACGAGCTGAGTTTTCGGTGAACCTAACCAAGGCTCAGGGTTTAATTCAAAACGAGGACCGCTGAGTTGAAAGATATGGCGTAAAGGGCTATCACTAAACCAGAGAATACCTTTTGCCCGGAACACAGTATTCGGCATCTGTTCAGTCAAAAAATACTCAAATTTGTGGACATCAAAAGGGCGATCGCTCTGGAAAGACAGGGAAACAAATCCATCATTTTCTAAGTGATGAGAATGATGAGAGTGATCATGGTGGTGATGGGAGTGATTATCATGGGAATGATGCCCATGATCGTGGTGCTGGCTTTCCTCCAACTCCTGCTTGTAGTGTTCTATCTGGGTTAATCCCACATCTAAAATTAAGGGTAATGGCACTTGACCATATTGACAACGGATGAGTCTTGCTCCCCGTTTAATTAGGCTGATATAACTCTCTAATTCATCCAGCTTTTTCTGATCAGCGAGGTCAGTTTTATTCAGCAAAACGATATCACCATACGCCACCTGTTTAAACGCGGCTTCACTGTCAAAATGCTCTGGGGTAAAGGTTTCAGCATCGACTACCGTTAAGATCGAATCCAGCCGCGTCAGGTTTCGCAGTTCCGTACCTAAGAAGGTGATCGCAATGGGTAACGGATCAGCCACTCCCGTGGTTTCAATGACTAAATAGTCAAGCCGATCTTCTCGTTCTAAAACGCGATAAACAGCATCAACTAATCCATCATTAATCGTACAGCAGATACAACCATTACTCAACTCCACCATGTCTTCATCCAAAGAAACGAGAAGCTGTGAGTCAATATTGATATCTCCAAATTCATTGACTAAAACAGCGACTTTCAAATTCTGCTTATTTTCGAGAATTTGATTAACTAAGGTAGTTTTGCCACTCCCCAGAAATCCGGTAATAATCGTGACAGGCATCCCTCGTTTGGGAAGGTTTACTATTTCCGATTCAGTTTGTTTTGTTGTCTGTACCATAGTTGTATTTTAGTCTAAAATCATGGATTTTTCGTCAATCCAACCCCTTTGACTTGCGGCTTTAATCATGGCATATTCACCGCTGACATTCTAAGCCGCCACGGGGAGTTGAGTCGCGTTACAAACCTGCTGAATAATATCTAGATTGGTGAAAAACCGGGAGTTTTTTTAAGTCTTTGTTGGATACTCGGATGAATTTCTGTTGAATGCATAACCGATCGCAGCCTATTGTATCTAGAAGAATTCCCTGGCTCATTGCCCCTGTATAAATTTCCAGTTGAGCCTCAGAACAGGCTTCAAATAAGAGATGTTGCCGAGGAAATACGACTCGCTCAAAGTACCAATTGGGAATATTGACAATCCGCACAATCTGAACTTGTCTCGTCTGATTGAAATAGCCACATAAGATTTTCGAGGGAAAATCTGGAGGCAAAGCATCAAGAATTTGAGTCATCGTTATAATTGCTTTGTTTAATCAACGTCTGGATTGAGATAGATGTTGCATCAGAGTTCCTGACAATTTCTCGTTTAGTTCACTCACTGTTCGGGGAACAGATATATTTTCTGAACAACGAAGGTGCTTGGGTAAGGCTTGCCAGACTTGCCATACGGTTGGCAAACCGAGTTGTAACTCTTCAATTAATTCCTGTTGCGAAAAAACCGCTTCCGCCTCACCTTCCATAACCAATTGTCCTTGATGGAGAACCAAGAACCAATCTGCCCATTGATAGGCAATATCTAAGTCATGGGTTGCCAGAACAACTGTGGTTCCTGACTCATGAATCCGATCTAATTCTTGCATAAAATTCTGAGTTTGCCTCCTATCTAAATAAGCCGTCGGTTCGTCTAAAAGGAGTAATTCTGGCTTCAACGCCATCACACCCGCTAAAGCAACGCGCCGCTTTTGTCCTAAGCTGAGATTGTGCAGGGGAAGGTTGACTAATTCCTGCAAAACAAAGTCCGCGATCGCGTCATCAAGTCTCTGTTCAAATTCGGCTTTGGGTAATTGCAAATTAGCTAAACCATAAGCGATATCCTCTATAACTGTTCCGGCGACTAATTGTTGTTCAGGATCTTGAAAGGCTAACCCAATTCGTTGTCGCCATCGATTGAGAAATTTGCGGTTGTATTTTAATTCCTCGTTTTTCCAGTAAATTTTTCCTTTCTGAACTTTATGTAACCCATCTGCCAGTAGAAATAGGGTGGATTTGCCTGATCCGTTTTGACCAATAATCGCAGTTTTCTTATTTTTAACAATAGATAGGTTTAATCCCACAAAAATAGGATTATCTTGACCAGGATATGTATAGATTATCTCTTGAAAATGGAGCAAGGTATTGGTCATGGATGTGGTAATACAGTTACTTTAACTAACTCTAAGGTAAAGATCTAATCCTGACAAACTTAAACACCCAATAATTCCTTCTAAGGCATAGCGCTGGGAATATTTCCGATGTTGTTCATTAAACCAATAGAATCTATCGGTAAATCCTCTAGCGGCTAACCCTACACAAAATTGCTGGTAGCGAATTATTGTCCGTTGCAGCAATTGACTAACGAGCAAACTTGTACTCTTAACCGCTAATTTCCAAGTGCGATATCCTCCTCTCGCTTGTTGTGCTAATCGTAACTCAATCACGGTATTGATCAGCATAAAAACAAAGCGGTACATTAACATAAGCAAATCACTGATCGTTTCAGGGAGTTGACAACGACGTAGGGTTTGCACAATTTCGATAAAAGGAATAGTTAGCAGCATAAAAAGTAAGCATGAGATACAAGCCAAAGATCGGATAAAAATTTTACCCGCTTCTTGCCAACCACTGTGACTGAGATAGAAATATAACCCCCCTAACTGAATACCTCCGAGTTGATCAGTGGCAACTAAATCGATTTGGTTCGCCACTATCATGTTAATCACTAATGCAGGCAAACCCATCGCCAAAAATAGACTACTCACACCCAGAAGCTTAAAATAAGATTGGATAGGAATTTTGGCATAACCGATTGTCCAAATTGCCAGCCAGAGAATAATCAAAACTTGAGTTAGAGGGGAAGCGATGAGAGCAATTCCTAAAACGACTAAAGCAAATAGTAATTTTTGCTCTGGGGGTAGGCTTCTCAGGTTATTTTTATAAGAAAGCGTATCAATGGGGAGAGTCATGATCTCATTTAATTAGGGTTGGCTTAATCATTATTGTGGTGAGTAGAGACGTGACCGTGGAACGTCTGGGAGTAATGGTACATTTGTCATAATTTAGTGATGCCCTAATTTGGACGAATTTGACCCGATAAAATGTAAAGAAAACAAATAACCAATGACGAAGGACGAAAGACAAATGACAATTACCGCCGCTACCTTTAATTTTTCCACCTGCTTAAAGGTGAATAGCACTGAAATAAGATGAGTTCGTAGTCGGCACTTTAGTGCCAGAAGCGCTAAAGCGCTTACTACAAACGCTTAAATCAGTGACATTCTACTTAAAGGTAGAATTGCGCTCAGTTTTTCCTCGATATAAACCAATCGCGTAACCGATTGTCCCCGCACCAATCCCAGCTTGTAAGGCAAATAACAGCGATTCTGTTTCACCACCTGGAGGTACTAACAAAGGTTCAAACCACGGTTCATACTCAGGCTGAATGTCTCCAATCACGGCTTCGGCTTGTCCATCAGCACCGCTAAATTCAGAATCTCGAATGGTAAGTAAAGGGATAACCGCGAGAAGGATTACGCCTGAAATTAATAACCAATTATTCCAGCTTGTTCTTTGTCGTTTCATAGTGATTTCGGTTTAATCTGTTTTAATACTTGTAATTGCTCTTGGCTATAAGTTACCAGCCAATTCCAAACTAACACCGTTAACAATCCTTCACTAATTGCCAGGGGAATTTGGGTGACAGCGAAAATACCAGCAAATTTGATAAATGAGCTTAAAATACCGCCTTCTGGTGCAGGAAATGCCAGGGCTAACTGTAGAGACGTGACAACGTAGGTGATTAAATTAGCTACAGCGGCGGCGAGAAATATGGCAACGGATTGTCTTCCACTTACTTGCAGCACTAAACGATACAAACCATAGGCCACAATCGGACCAACAACTGCCATTGAAAATGCATTAGCGCCTAAGGTTGTCAACCCCCCATGAGCTAATAATAAAGCTTGAAAGAGAAGGACAAAACTTGCCAAAACTGTCATAATTAAGGGACTAAATAATATAGCACCAAGTCCTGTACCTGTAGGATGAGAAGAACTACCTGTCACCGAGGGAATTTTTAACGCCGACAAGACAAAGGTGAAAGCACCTGCTAAAGCCAACAGCAGTTTTAATTCGGGATAATCTTTCGTGATCTGATTAAGGGAACGTAGTCCCAGCCAAAAAAAAGGCAGGAAGAGTATCCACCAAAAAATTGCCCAGGTTACGGGTAAAAACCCTTCCATAATGTGCATCGCTTGAGCGGGGCGTGCGGCTAAAATGGTTACAGTTACACTTGTGGCAGTGATTAAACCTAGAGAAATAAGTTGTTTTATTTTCATGGATATTCTCAATATCTACGATTTCTCTAGCAAGTTTTGAATGTCAATCTGTTCTAGTTCTGCAATAGGTTTGTGGATTTTATACTGTCGCTGGGGTTTATCCAAGATAGCAATAACGGTTTCAATGGGTGGACATCCCGGTTCAGTACAGCGCAATTGACTCAGAGACACTGAAATTTTTTCATTAATCTCTAAAACATTATAAATCCACTGTTTAATTTGCTGGATTTTTTCGGGATTGGTTTGTTTGTCAGTACGAGAAAATAAATCCATGACTATTGTCAGTTATTAATTGTTTATTCTCTTCGCCAGATTTTTAGACGCGCCATGGCGCGTCTCTACATGTACATACTTCTTATTCAGCAAACTTTCATTAACCAAATCCTTTACCCCGCTGGGATTCTGACCAAACCAAAACCTCCCCATTTTGACCGCCAGCCGCCAATTGACTTCCCCCAGGATGCCAAGCCAGACAAGAAAAACCCTGGGGCGCACCGTTTAAAATTTGGGCAATTTGCTTGGCTTTTTGCCACAGACAAATCCAGCCATCATTACTCGCTGACGCTAACAGTAAACTCTTGGGTTGAAAGGCGATATCCTGGACGATTTCAGTATGCAGATCTAAAACCCGTGCATCCCAACCCTGACGATCATCCGTTTGTTTTTTCCAGATCACAATCCCCTCACCACTGGAAGCAGCTAATAATGGTGCAGTATTTGACATGGATTTTGACCATCTCAAGTTGCGAATTTTGCCAGGAAATCCCCGCATCACCCAGGGATGAGGATTACCCCATTGGACGACTGTAATCGTTAAGTCGAGATTACCAGAAGCGAGATACTTGCCATCCGGTGACCAAGCAATCGCCACACTCGCCGCCGGCATATTGATAAGATAAGGGTCATCATCCCAATTCCGACTATCCCAAACCTTAGCACCCTGATCACCCGCGATCGCTAAATGTTGTCCTTGAGGATGCCAAGTCATTCCCAATACCGAGGACAAGTCAAAAGGTAATGTGATAATCGTTTCTTGTTCAGCCGCCTCCCAGACTTGGACATAACGCCCCAAACTAAATGCTAATTGGTTCCCCGTGGGACTCCAACGCAGGTGATCAACCCATTTGGGGGCATTATTGAGAGTCGTGATCAATTGAAGTTGGGGCTTCACCTGCCAAATTCTCACCCCACCATCTTGTCCTCCCGCTGCCAAAAATTGCCCATCGGGGGAAAAGTCCAGACAATCAATCGACTGTTCACCTGTGTCGTCTGAACCGAGAATTAAACGTGAGTCACCATTCCCGCCATCCCACAGCAGAACCTCCCCCGCCGCTGAACTTACCGCTAAACACCCATCAACTGACCAAGCCACAGCCGTGACATACTCCGAGAGTTGCCCACGCCACTGTTGTTCTAGTAAATTTTTCTGGGTAATCCCTAAACCAGACACGCTCTAAAGTCCTCTCTCAGCTTCGCTTCCTCTAAATTGCGACCAATAAACACCAGTTCGCTTTTCCGGCGTTCTCCAGGTTTCCAGGCGCGATCGCCTCGACCATCAAACAACATGTGTACCCCTTGAAAGACAAACCGTTGGTCTTCTCCAGCCATGTTGATAATTCCCTTCATCCGGAAAATATCAGGCCCCTTGGTTTGTAACAATTGCGAGAGCCAATTATTCAGTTTTTCCCCATCCACAGGTTTTGATTCAACCAAAGCAAAGGAATGAACCGACTGATCATGTTCGTGAGCATCTTCGCTGAGGAAGTTGGGGTCAATCTCCAAAGCACGGTTGAGGTCAAAGGCTTTCACACCTAATAACGCCTCCATGCCTAACTCAGAGTTTTGGGTGCGGTAAATTTTTGCTAGAGCATTCATCCCCCGTATTCGCTTCTCCAACTCATCTAACTCATCCGGGGAGACTAAATCTGTCTTGTTCAGCAAAATTACATCAGCAAAAGCAATCTGTTCTTGCGCCTCATCCGCCTCCCAATGCTGCCAAATATGCTTGGCATCCACCACTGTTACCACGGCATCTAAAAGCAGTTGCTGCCGCATATCTTCATCAATAAAAAAGGTTTGAATCACGGGGGCGGGGTCAGCTAGTCCAGTGGTTTCTATCACCAGATGATCAAACTTGTTACGCCGCTTGATTAGATTCCCGATAATCCGCATCAAATCCCCTCGGACGGTACAGCAAATGCACCCGTTGTTCATCTCAAATATTTCTTCATCGGTATCAATCACTAATTGGTTATCAATACCAACTTCTCCAAACTCGTTGACGATGACGGCGACTTTCTTGCCATGTTCATAAGTAAGGATGTGGTTAAGCAGGGTGGTTTTCCCTGCGCCGAGATAGCCGGTGAGAACAGTAACCGGAATGGTACTGGAGGCTTGAGTTGTTACCATACGCTAGTTAAAATGATTATCATTCTCATATATTAAACGTTTTTACCCTAGGCGACAATACCTTTCACCCAAATAATGTAGAGACGTGCCATGGCACGTCTCTACAGATGGCACGTCTCTAGAATTCAAAGATAGTGCGAAGCGTCCCCACCCAAATCGTGTCATTGTTATCATCGTGTTCTGGGTTAAGAATCACGAACACCCCTGGATTAATCGCGATATTATCCGTGAGTTGATAACGATACTGAGCTTCCAGATGCCAAGACGCATCATCATCCTCAAAACCGCCATTATTATGCGTTACCTTCGGCGGCTGTCCGACAACAAACCCCAGCAGACTCCCCTCTGAGCCAAAATCAGGCAATGCCAGGGTAACTGCCCAGTTAAAAATAGTAGCGTCATCGCCCTCATCCACCAAGACACCATTATTAAAACCATTATCTTGAGCATGAGCCAGGGTCAAACCGCCCCAACCCGAAAGCGTAAAAGTAGGACCGAGACGTAAACTGGCAGAAAGCCCAAACTGATCCGCTGACGTGGCAGTATCTTCCCCAAATGGCACATTTGCCAATTCACTCCCCGTTTCCCCAGAAACCACCACCTGTCCCCCAGGATAATAGGAACGCACATAAGTCAGACCTAAACGCAAACTTTCGCTCGGTTCAATCCCCAGTTGGGCGATGGCAGCATAGCTACCATTAAACAACCCGTTTTTCTGACTCGGATCATTAGCATTGGGAGCCAGATAACCCAAGGATAAATTAAGCGCTGAATTGAAGTTATAGGTCATACTAGCACCTGTACCTTCAAGTCCCTGATAATAAATCGGATTGAAACGCCCAAAACGAGAAATTGCCCCCGTAAGTTCTTCCGAGAAAAACTCATTATAGTTGGCAAAGTTCTCGTTAAACTCACCACCAACGGCATCAATAATAAAGGAAAGTTTCGCATCTTTAACAGCACCATGCCCATGTCCATGTTCCTCCTCTTCCTGATTATGTGACGCTGCCATTTCTCCCAGAGAGAAGCGATAAAATAACTTACCAATCGCTACATCATTATCATTACCTTCATCAAAAGCGAGACGGGTCATGCTAGTTCCGGTAATATTGGGATTATCTCCTTCACCCGGACTAAAAGGAACCGTATTCAGTGCATCCAAGCGAGTTAGTAACAAGTCCTCCCCTGTAAAACTCGTCTCTAAAAATAGACGCACTCGGTTGTCGAAAACTACTTCATCTTCCAAATCTTCTCCACTACCATCTGCCTTTTCATCCCCAAACACACTACTCAGGGCAAAGCTGACTTCTCCGCGAAGTTTGGTTGTTGTGGAAAACTGATGATCCTCTAAAAAAGCGACTCGACCTTCCAAATTATCCACTCGCGCCCCTAGAGTTGCCAATTCCGCCTCAAATTCTTGCACCAACCGTCGTAAGGTTGCCAAATCACTCCCCTCCAGTTCGCCATTAGGGAGTAAACGCTCAATTTGCTGCAAGCACGCATTCAAACCAGCGGCAAACTCAAATCGGGTTAAGGCTCGATTCCCGCGATAGGTGCCATCGGGATAGCCAGCGATACAGCCATAGCGTTCCACCAGACTGCGTAGGGCTTCATACGCCCAATCACCAGGGGAAACATCTCGTAACTGAGAGACACTGGTGACTTGCTCAAGAGCGTTCGCCTGACTGATGGGGTTGTACCCCTCAATCTGTGCCAAAGCATTTGGGGCTGCACAGACTGCCCAAGTACCCAATACCACTGGGTTAACGATTAAAGTATTCCACCATGTTTTTGCCATAGTAACTCCTCACACCCTATTCAGTTCAAGGTCTTGCCCGATCACCTATCGGTGACTCGGTGTCAAAATTATGATAATCATTATCATAAGAACGATTATCGTTATTGTAAATCCAGGGTCTGATTTTCCATGACTTACCATTCGGCATCCTTACCCGCGAACATTGACATTGCCGTTATTGGCGCAGGTCCCCAGGCTCTAACCCTAGTCACTCACCTGCTACAAAAACGTAAGACAATGAAGGATAGGTTTTGGGTTTTTGATGGCAGTGGTAGATGGATGAATCGGTGGTTCCATCAATTTGCTGCCTTAGAAATCCCTCATCTGAGATCCCCTGCGGTACACCATCCCCACCCCAACCCTTATGCGCTGCGCTCTTTTGCCGAAAACCGGGAGTCGGAATTTTTCCCGCCTTATGATCTTCCCGGAACGCAGCTATTTCAGGAGTTTTGTCAGGATGTTATCCATCAGTGGGGATTGCCGGATAAGCTGGTTAGGGCTGATGTGAGTAGTCTTAAACCAACCACGGTTTTCAAACGCCCTCGATTTCGCCTAGAGTTGTCCAATGGGCAATCAGTCATCGCTCGTCGGGTGGTTCTGGCTACGGGTGCGGGGAGAAAGATTGTACCGGATTGGGTAGATAAGATGGCATCGGCTTATCCAAAGGACAGACTATGCCATGCTCAAAGCGTCGATTTAGGGAACGTGCAGATAGCCGGTGAGCAGGTGTTAATTATTGGGGGTGGGTTGACGAGTGGACATTTAGCCGTGGGTGCAGCAGCACGGGGAGCGAAGGTGATGTTAATGTCACGGCGCCGACTCCAGGAAAAATGGTTTGATGCTGAACCGGGTTGGTTGGGACCCAAGTATCTCAAGGACTTTTGGGCTGAACCGGATTGGCAGAAGCGGTGGGAGATGATTCAGGGGGCGCGAAATGGGGGATCAATGACGCCGAAAATGATGTTTCAGTTACGCCGCCTGGAAAGGCAAGGTATGCTGAGGTTTTATCCAGAATGCCAGGTGGTTGAGGCTCGGTGGCAGGATAACCAGTGGCAGGTTAAGTGTGATCAGGGTCAAGTTTATAAATGTCAACGTATTTGGTATGCGACTGGAACTGGCTTTGATGCCACCGTTGACCCGTTACTTAAGGATGTTATTGATTCATATCCGATACCTCTTGTCAAGGGTATGCCCGTTTTAGATGAGCATCTGCGTTGGTCAGGTTGTGAGTTATTCGTGATGGGAGGTTTAGCCGCCCTACAGATAGGACCTGTGGCACGGAATCTATACGGTGGTAAACTGGCGAGCGATCGCATCGTACCCGCCTTAACCAAGCCGACGCTGTATCATTCCTCTTCAGGCTGATTATCACCTGTCATCATTTTGAAGGGAGTACAGGTTCCGCCCAAACCTTCCGCGATCGCGCAGGTATTATGGGTGATCATTCCTATATAGGTTCCTGTGTCACTATTTTGGGCACCCAGACTACCAACAATCAATTTTTGTTCAGAAACCTTGACATCTGCTTCCCTCGCAACAGTCTCAATGGCGGTGGAATTGGTTGTGGTTTCCACAAAAATCGTGGGAACCTTGGCTTGTTCAATGGTTTCTACTAATTCCTTTACCCGTGCGGCTGATGGTGTTTCTTCGGTACTGAGTCCTTGCAAGGATTCCGCCGCCTCAAATCCATAAGCGTTGACATAATAAGCCAAGGCGTCATGAGTGGTGACAATTTTACGTTTTCCTGGGGGAATTGTTGCCACTTGCGCGTTTACCCAGGTATCTAACTGGTCGAGTTGGCTGGTTAACTGTTGGGCATTTTCTGCATAGAGGTCAGCCTGATCGGGATTAATCTGTGCTAGTTGGTTGCGAATCACCTCAACCATCGCCATACCGTTTTGCACATCATGCCAAACATGGGGGTCAGGAACTTTTTCCCCCTTATCTGCGGCATGGTTTTCTTCATGATCTGAGTGTTCACCTTGTTCCTTTTCCCCGTGATCATGGTGATGTGCTTCTCCCTCCAGGGGATTGGGGACAGCTTCCTCAAAGACAGCAACGATAGGGGCGGATGTATTGCTGGCTTCAATTAATCCCTCAACACCGGCTTCCCCATCATAGCCACCATAAAGGATCAGTTGTGCGGTTTCAACGGCTTTGCGGTGGGATGGGGTTGATCTGTAGGTATGAGGATCTTGGTTCGGGTCTAATAAACAATTGAGTTGAATGGTGTCCTGGGCAATTTCTTTGGTTAAATCGCAAAGGACGCGATGAGACACTACCACACTGGGTTTATCACCTGATACCGTTCCTTCACCTGTTGGCGAAACGGCTGTCTGGTTGGTTTGAACACACCCTGTCAGTGCGATCGCTAATGCCAACACCTTACTATTCCAGCCGTTCAGGGTTTGGCTGAATACATACTTTAGCATAGTCAAGCTCCTTTAACCGAGAGATCATTATAATGATAATCATTCTAATACTCTTGGATCACCTCCACCCCCTAGGATTGGGCGAAGCATTCGCGTTGGAATTTGAGTAGAAAACCGATAGATCTGGGCGCGAATGCTTCGCCCCTACTTCCCTATCCCTACCCAAGGCGCTTGGTGTGAAATCACGGGAATCATTATCCGATAAGCTGAAAGCAGAACTTGTTAATGGTAGTCATTCTCACAGACAGGTCATAATGCTCGAAGTTCATGATTTGGCGGTCAACTACCGAAATACCTGGGCAATCTCCGGTATTTCTTTTTCTATCCAACCCGGACAGTTAACGGTGCTCTTGGGACCTAACGGTGCTGGCAAAAGTACGATTATTAAGGCAATTCTGGGACTTATTCCTCTCACCAGAGGAGTGGCAACATTTCACGCCAAACCCCTGAAAAGTCAACGAAAACGGCTCGCCTATGTACCGCAGCGCAGCCAAATTGATTGGAATTATCCGGTTACAGTATGGAATGTCGTGATGATGGGACGCACGGTTCACACAGGCTGGTTTAGAGAGCCGTCTCGTCAATCTCACGAGATTGTTCAGGATGCACTGCAACGGGTCGGCTTGTTTGAGTACCGTCATCGTCAAATTGGCGAACTCTCTGGTGGACAACAACAACGAGTATTTTTGGCAAGGGCGCTGGCGCAACAGGCGGAGTTGTTTTTTTTTGATGAGCCGTTTGCTGGTATTGATCAAAAGACTGAAGAGATTATTTTTGAGATTTTTCAAGAATTAAAATTTCAAAATAAAATTTTATTAGTTATAAGTCATGACTTGGGAGAAACATTAGAGCAATATGACCAAATGTTGCTGTTAAATAAAGAATTAATTGCTGTGGGTTCAAGGTCAGAAGTATTGACAACTGAAAATATCAAAAAAGCTTATGGAAAAATCATGAGTCTTATTGTTGCATAATGTTCATCCCGATTTAATCACGGGTTTTAATGGGATATTAATAGCAAACAGGAAACCAAGAATAAGTGAGGTGGATGTGATGTGGGATGGGTTAATTGAACCACTCCAATGGGGATATATGCGTGAAGCTATAGCCATTGCGGTGCTGTTGGGAATTTTAGGGGCGGTTGTGGGTAGTTATTTAATTGTGCAACAGATGGTTATGATTGGTCATGTGATCGCCCATGCTGTTTTACCTGGACTATCCATTGCCTTTTTTGTGGAGGAGCAATTTCTGTCTCTGGGGGCGTTTATAGCCGGGACATTGAGCGCTTTAGTGGTGGCTGGCATTCATCAGCGATCGCGAGTCAAGGTGGATGCGGCAATGGCGTTAACGTTAACCAGTTTTTTGGGCTTGGGAGTTATCTTGATTTCCCTGTTAGAAACGAATCAATTCGACCTCAGTTCTATTCTCTTTGGCGATATTTTAGGCGTCAGAACCAGCGATGTCTGGCACACGCTAATAATTACAGTCGTCATTTTACTGTTGACCAAACTTTTTTACAAAGAACTCCTTTTCTACACCTTTGATCCCCTCGGCGCTCAAGCCAGTGGTTTACCCGTTACCACTATGTATTTCGGCTTCATTTGTGCCATTACCTTGACGATTGTCGCCAGTATGCAAACCGTTGGCGTGCTTCTGGTTATCTCCCTCCTCGTCGGTCCTGCCATTACTGCCTATCTTTTGGTCAAAGAATTGGATCAGATGATGGGATTGGGGGCAATAATCGGTGTAATGGCGGGTGTCACGGGTATGTATTTAAGCTATTACCTAGATTTACCATCGGGTTCGGCGATTGTCCTGGTTGTCTTTAGTTTCTTTATTCTGGCATTTCTATTCAGTCCCACTCAGGGAATTTTAACTGAACCCGGAACCTTCCGTTGGATTTCTAAAATTCTGCAACCCATAAAACTCTGGAGACGCTGATTCCCTTTTTTTGACCACTAACTCAGGTTAAAAATGAGATACTCTTACTCAGTTTCTGTTAGAGCAAGTTTTTGAATAGATTGAAAAATTAGCTCAAGCTTGGTCAAACCAGAAATATATCTATCGACTGACTCAACCTGCCGTAATATCCTCCTTTAGCTTGGCGTCAGCGATAACGGTTGATTGTTAAGGTGATAAAAGATAGAAAAGAGCCTTAAATCTCTTAAGGGAACATTCAATATCAGTAAAGGAGGACAACTCTACATGGATAGTAATAAGCAATTTTTGGATAAAAATAATCAACCTCTTGAACCCACTGCCAATCAACCCGATGAATCTTCTAACAATGAAGGTAAGGGTGTAGTCGGCGCTGGGGTAGTTGGTGCAGCCATTGGTGCTGTATTGGGTGGTCAAGTTGCTGGCAAACGAGGTGCCGTCGTGGGTGCTGTCACAGGCGCCGTAGCTGGTGGTTTGACCGCTAAAGCCACTCCTGAGGATGCACCTGATAAACTCAAAAGTGCTGCTGAACAGGCAGCCAATAAAGTGCAAGATGCGGCTGAACAAGCTAAGCCAGCTATTGAAAACGCCGCTAACCAAGCTAAAAGTGCTGCTGTCAAGACAGCCGACAAGATTCAAGATGCAGCCGAGAAGGCTAAACCTTCTATTGAAAGTCAAGCTGATAAAGCGAAAAGTGCTGCAATTGGTGCAGCCGATAAAGTTCAAGATCAAGCCGAGAAGGCTAAGCCATCGAGAAATCAAGATGGTGAGGTAGTCGAAGAACAAGAACAGATTATTGTTGAACCAACTTCAACGGTAATCGGGGCAAAACCTGTCACTGTTGTGGACAAGAACGTCGCAGAAACAGACGTGACGCCGATTGACGTTAAGCCAGAAACACCTGAATTACCTGAAATCGACAAGCCAACATTCTCCGTCCGGGACACAAAACGGTAGAATAAGCCTTCCTAACGGAAAAAGGGGAAAGGAATTCTGTTATTCTTTTTCCCCCTTATAGCAACCGCCAAGGATGTTAGGACGAATGGCACTGAAAATTTGCCTTGTGAGATCGCCAAAACCTTTGATATACCGTAGGGTGGGCATTGCCCACCAGCATACCAGTCAGTGACATTCATGTTAGGACTTGTAGAGACGTTCCGGTGGAAGGTCTCAAGAAGATGTTTCATCGGAACGTCTCTGCTCCCTCAGCTTCCCCATCACCCCTGCTACATCAGTCCCCGCCCTTTTTGGGCAAATTCATTAATGGTTTGCTCCGATAAATTGTGAGTTGTCATCGCATTCAATATCTCCAACGGTAGCGTCAGATGATCCGCCCCAGCGATTAAAGCCCCCGCCGCTTCTGCTGGTGATTTGAGACTGGCGGCTAGAATTTCCGTGGGACTGTCTTTGAGGATAGCTGCCATTTCTCTTACCAACGCCAAGCCATCCCCTAGTAAACGAGTGGCGCGATTCACGTAGGCGATCGCATATTTGGCTCCGGCTTCTGTTGCAACGGCGGCTTGGGCGGCGATGTAAATGGCGGTGACTGAACAGGGAATCTCTGGAGATAGATGGGCGACAACCTGAAATCCTATGGCTGTAGCCGGAACTTTCAATACTGTTTTTTCCCCAATAATCTCAAACGCTTTTCGTCCTTCTGCTACCATCCCCTGAAAATCGGTTGCCATGAGTTGATAATACAGTTCCCCCGGACTAATTGCCGCCAGTTGTTTCAGTGTCGTTTCTGGTGGTAAATCACTTTTGGCGAGTAGTGTCGGATTCGTAGTTATTCCCTTTATCCATCCCCATTTCTCTACCGTTTTCGCTTCACTGACTAATGCTGAATCCAAATAAATCATGATCCATTTTCCGTTACACCCATTCTAATTATCCGTCTTGCACCATCCACACCAGCATCCCTAGAAATTCTTCCACAGGAGGTGTAAGATTTTTTACTGCTTAAAGCTTAGAGCGGGGATCTATGTACCTCACTTACCACCAAAAGCGCTGTAAAATTAAGGACTTTCGTCTGTTTGATCCAACGAAGTGCTCGACTTGATTTCGGGAGCAATGGCTTGATTGTCCTGCATAACCCTAATCAGAAATCGCAGAGCTTCATTGACTGCCTCAGCATTAGGAAACATCTCTGCAACATCAGGCTCTAAGCGTACAGTTTTCCCGGCAAAACTTTTTCGTCCAGAGCCTAACTTTCTGACTCGTAAACTCTTTAAGTCGTATTCTGCTCGCAGATCATCTTCCATATCTGGCTTAACCCTCTTCATAAGCTTCTCGTTCAGCTTGTGTTACCACTCTTGCACTAATCAGGCGAATCAAATCTCCTCTTTCTGTATACGATACAATGAGTAAACTTCCCCGGTTTGATTCTCCAATAATAAGATAACGCTCCTCATCCTCAGAATGATCGGGATCGTAGAAGTCAACATAAAGCGGATCATCAAAAACGGTTTTGGCTTCCTCAAATGAAACTCTGTGCTTTGACAGATTTATTGCCGCTTTGTTGTCGTCCCATTCAAAATTCATAGAATGATTATAACATCAAGTATTTGAAGGGATTTTTAGTGCGATCGCCTATCGCAGTAGGTTGGGTTGACGCGCCGAAACCAAACATCCCCCATCCAACATCAACGCCAAATTTAGCGATCGCACAATGGATACCCAATTGAACTACAGAGACATCATTAAGGTGAATGGTACTGACTTACCATGCTGGTGGGCATTGCCCACCCTACGCTATATCAAGGGTTGCGGCGCTCCAACAATGCACGCTTTTCAGTGCCATTCATCTTTAAGGTGGTGCAATTAGGGTGAAGCCTTCGCTACTACCAAGAATGACGCGATCGCGAATCGGTAATACTGCCAAAGTTGACTCATCTACCAGTAAATACGCCGACGTTGACGCTAACTGTTTCAACGTAGTTGTATCCGCCGGAATCACTTGGCGATCGCTATAAAAATCTAAACTGGGACGCCGATAACCAAATGACGTATAAACTACAGTTTCTGGGGGAGTATGTTTCTGAATCAACTGGGCGACTGGTTTCACTGCAAAGGCTTCATTTAATTCCCAAACCCACGATGTAGACATCATCAACAACAACAACGTCACGTAAGTTCCACCCAATAAAATTGGGATAAATTGACGATTATGCTGATAAACGTGCCAAGCCGCTAAGCCCATTGTTAACGCCACAACTACGCCCATCATAATCAACACAGGCTGCGGATCTGCCAGGATAAAATAAACACATCCTCCCACCCCAGCAACTGCCATCAACCCTAAAAGCCAGACTAAAACTTGGGGATAATGCTTGCTTTTTTGCCATAAATGTGCTAAAAATACGCCAACAGTTAGAGCAAAAAAAGGGTATAACGGCATAATGTACCAAGGTAACTTTGTTCCCATTAGGGAAATCGTCCCCAGATAGCCAATCGTACCAATCAGTACCAGTTTGCCCCAACTCCTTTGACGATGATGCCAAGCTAACCCCAATCCGCCAAACCAAAACAGTAGCCAGGGAAAACTGTATTTGAGTAATTCCAGCAAATAATACCAAGGCGCACCCTGGTTTCCTTCCACCGATTCCGAGATGCGGTTCAACCCCTGCGCCTGAAAATGCACCTGCCAAAAGGTTTCGCCATAATACTGCCACTGTGCAATATACCACGCGATCGCAGGGGTACTCCCCAAGAGAATCCCTAGCCAAAAATAGGGATGTTTCAACTGTGCTAATTGTCCATCAGCTAAGAGAAACCCAAACGCTATAGCACCCAACAGGATCACCAAAATTCCTTTGGTTAACGTAATCAATCCCAGGCTAATCCCAATCCCAACCGCCCAACGCTTATCGTGACGCGCTTTCAGTAAGCACAATAGCAATAGCACAAAAAACAACACCACCGTACCATCCAGCATCGCCAGACGCCCATGACGCACCACAGGTAACAACGTCAAGTAAACGCTAGCCGCAAATACAGCAGGTAGACGTTGGGCAAAAAGTTCTCGCCCCAACAAATAGAGTAGCGGAACCCCACAAGCGGACAAAAACGCTCCCGGTAGGCGGGTGGTTAATTCTCCAATCCCCCATAATTTATACGAGAGAGCAATTAACCAATCCATTAACGGGGGTTTGAGCAGATAGGGTTCCCCCCCAAGCGTCGGATGAAGCCAATTCCCTGTACGATAAATCTCTCTGGCAATTAGGGCGCGAGTCCCCTCATCCCAATCTCGTAGCGGTACATTCCCGACAGACATACCTCCCAGGAAAAGGGCGGCTAAGGAAAAACCGATTAGCCAATGATATTCAGTGAAATTTAGTCGTCGTTTTGTCAAGTCTTTATCTCTTGACAGAAGAGGTGAGTTGTCTCTATTACCGACTCAATCTCTACCGCGTTCTTAACTCTGGAACTTATGCTCTAGTAATTATTAAACGTTCTTCGGGTGTCCAACAGTTCTAGATAAGAGATTGGCACCACTATGGGCCACATAATGGTAGCAATGACCAAAATCACCCAAGAGAAAAACTTATCCTTTGAGGATAAGCTGTCATCATGTTGCATGAAATCTAACCATCGGCTGAATAAGATCGGTAGCATGACCAGGTAAAATGCGACTAATCCGATAAAAACTGTTTCCCACATACAAAACCTCAATAGCTTGACAATCAATTGGGTGATGAGTGACTCCTCAATAAAGGAAACTCACCAAACCTAAGCTGTATCTTCTTTCCCACCACTGCAGATAGGATGTCCTTCCCTAAAGCACTTTCACACCAACAGAAGACTAAGCTACTCTTTATGCTAACTTTTAGGAGGTTAAATTGCTTTGTCCGATTGACGCTAACTGATAAAGTTTCTCTGTATCAGAATAACTAATACTTACGTACTAAATTAGCCGCCGTTTGTTGACCATCACAGGACGACATCCAAAACATCTATCTCTACAGTGGTGTACATTATATAGTATAGTAGTATCAAAAAAAATATGTGGATGGGGATAACCTGATGATTCGTGCCGTGTTATCCGCCCTAGGCAAAACTTTACGAGGACTAAGCTTCACTCCGTAGAGGATGGTGGCTGCTCCACCACCTCAGTAATTGAACTCAATCCTTTTTGTTCCAACTTTCTTAACAATCCCTGCATGATTCGCCGCACCATCCAGGGTCCCTCATAGACTAATCCTGTGTACACTTGAATCAAACTGGCACCGGCGGTGAGTTTTTCCCAAGCATCCTCGGCGGTAAAAATCCCACCCACACCGATAATCGGTAGTTTCCCCTGGGTTTGCTGGTGAATAAAGCGAATCACCTCTGTCGAACGCTCCCGCAAAGGCGCACCACTAATTCCGCCTGCTTCTTCAGTCACGGGTTTACCGGTTGCGGCGATAACTTGAGTTTTGAGCCTATCCCGGTTAATGGTTGTGTTGGTAGCAACAATCCCCGCAAGCTGGTAAGTTTGAGCTAAATGAACAACATCTGCGATCGCGTCCCACTCCAAATCCGGTGCAATCTTGACTAAAAGCGGCTTTTGCCCAAGATTATCCTGTTGCAACGTCTCCAAAATGATTTGCAGTTGCTCAGCATCTTGCAGCGATCGCAATCCGGGTGTATTGGGTGAACTAACGTTAACCACAAAATAATCGCCCCAGGGCTTAAGCAGGCGGAAACTAGCTAAATAGTCCGTTGCCGCATCTTCTAGAGGTGTTACCTTAGACTTACCCAGATTGATCCCCAAGGGGATCGGC
Organism: Coleofasciculus sp. G3-WIS-01; assembly: GCF_040223135.1. NCBI lineage: Bacteria > Bacillati > Cyanobacteriota > Cyanophyceae > Coleofasciculales > Coleofasciculaceae > Coleofasciculus > Coleofasciculus sp. G3-WIS-01. The sequence goes on along the minus strand of NZ_JAVJZI010000139.1, from coordinate 34,896 downwards.
TCAAAAGGCTGATGCGCGATCGCTCCTAATCGTTGAGCCAATGCTTTTGCCCCTCGATTATTAAACCCCATGCGGTTGAGAACGGCTCTATCTTGGAGCAATCGGAACAACCGGGGTTGTGGATTTCCGGGTTGGGCTTCAAAGGTAACAGTTCCCAGTTCAGCAAAGCCAAAACCAAAGATCCGCCAAATTCGAGCCGCTACCCCATCCTTATCAAATCCGGCGGCTAAACCTAGAGGATTGGGGAATTTCAGTCCCCACAGTGTTTGTTCTAAGCGAGCATCACTTAGGCAAAAGGCTTGGTGCAATTGAGAGGAAAGCCAAGGAGTTGAGGAGGATTCATTAGTACGGTCTAGCCAACCTAATAAGTGTATCGTTTGTTCGTGCGCCCACTCCGGGTCTGCCTTCAACAGCGAAAATAGAATTGGGCGAATGGCAGATTGGTAAATATCAGTCATTGGTCTTATGTCCTTTGTCATTGGTCTTATGTCCTTTGTTTGCTCCCCCAGTTCCCCCAGCTTCCCCATTCCCCATTCCCCATTCCCCATTCCCTGATAACTGATAACTGATAACTGATAACTGATTATGGGTCAGCAAAATCTACCACCCCAAAACGATCATCCATTTGTTGCCCTAGGACGAGTGTTGGAGACATTGCGGGAAGAGGAAAATACTGACGTGTTGATCGAGACTACTCTAAATTACCTGCAAACGGAGTTTGATTACCACCTAATCTGGATTGGGCTTTATGATCGCTTAGAGCATCGCTTATTTGGGAAAGGGGGTATCGCTCAGACGGCGGATACCGATTTTTTGAAGCAGCGATACAACCTGCAACCGGGGGATCTTTTAGAACAGGTAGTAATCCAGCAGCGCCCGATCACCCTTCCAGATATTCAGAAAGAAAGCCGAGCTGGAGAATGGCGCCGAATTGCCGAAAACTTAGGCATTCAGGGAACATTGCTGTTGCCCTTGCGAGCCAAGGATCGATGTTTTGGCATAACCTTGTTGGGTTCAAATCAGTGGGGTATCTCTCCCCAACCTGAAGACAAAGCCCATTTATCCATGGTTTTGGGGGGATTAGCGACGGCGTTACATGAAATAGAAGTAAATTGGCAACAATCAGCAATTAAACGCCCCGATAAACCCCTTTTTCAAGCCCTCGATGAGCTGATCAAATTGCCCAAGGTGGTTCAGCGTCTGGATAAATTGGTGTCGATGACCCAAGATTTTATCACGCCCACACGCACCAGTATTTATTGGTATAATCCGCAGCAACGCTATTTCTGGCATCGGGTGGGCAATCGCCAATCTCTCCGCAGTGTGGTAGGGTCACGAGGCTCGACCGCAGGTCTTACTGTTGCTGAAGCCACTGACTTTTATCAGGCGCTGGCTAGGGGTCAGTTAGTGACGATTGGAACCAGTAGAAGCCAACTCAAGCCAGAAACCACAAAACATATCCTAAATCGGCTGCGGACTCGTTCATTGATGGCAGCCCCGATTCAAAGCCAGGGGGAACTCTTGGGTTTTGTGTCGGTAGAAGATGATGCTCCTCGGATTTGGGAGCGGGCAGAACGGAACTCTATACTAGCAACCGCTCAATTAGTGGCGCTGGTGGTGAGTTGTGAGGAACTAGAATCTCAAGTTCAGTTAAGCATAAAGGATAGCCAGTTGGTGGCAACGATTGCTCAGACAATCGCTTCTAGCCCCACGACTGAAACTGCCCTCAATGATTGTGGAAAGCTGATTTGCCAGCATCTAAGAGCCGATCGCTTTTTAATCCTACAACCTGATCCCTCGGGTCAGTTCAACCTCGTATTTGGCAAACAACCGTCGAATCGCCGTCCTTGCCCATCACCCCTACCGCCTCTTGAGCCAGAGGTGCAGGGGTGGTTGAGTGAACAAACCAAAATGGTGGCGATTGAAGATGTAGAGGCAGATGGGCTACTGATATCCTGGCGGGACAGTTTCACTCAACTTAATGTGCGCTCTGTGCTGCTGGAGTTCTTGTCTATTCCAGAACATTCCCCCAACTCACCCAGCTTCCTGTTAATCATTGGTCATGACAGTCCCCGGACATGGAACCGTAATGAACGGGATTTTGCCAAAACCATTGCCCAACTCATCCATCTGCTGCTGACTCTTTCGGGTGAGTTGGATAACGCCAAACGTTCATTTTTGGCTCGCCAAACCCTGCAGTCGGGATTATCCCTGCTCAACTGTTCCTCCAAAGAGCCGGTGCGCTTTGAAAAGGCTTGGATTAATTATGTGGCAAAGCTGTTGGAATCTCCTCTAGTGGCGCTGCTAACCTGGACTCCCCAAATTCCTTGGGCAACGGTAACGACTGCCGTTGTTGCTGATCCCAGTTTGGCTCTCCCCCCAGATTTAACGATTCCAGTAGCAACCAACCCCTTGATTCAAGAGGCTCTAGCTACGCCGCATTTCTGCTGCTGTTTGGTCAGGGATCTGCCTGATTCGATCCGTCAATGGTTTAATAGTCCCGATATTGGTCAAATCTTGGTGATTGCGTTGCATCAGGGTAAAACCTCAGCCACGGGATTGGTACTGATTGCCGAGCGCGAGGAACGGACGTGGTCTGAAGATATGTTATCGGTACTCGAAACCCTAACCCAACAGTTTACTAGCTTGCGTGAGTATCGCTATCGTTTGATTCGGCAAACCCAAGATCGGGAAGATTTGCAAGCTCTAAACTGGTACAAACACCGATGCTTAGAGAAATTGTATCAGTCTGTGCAAGAGATGAACAATGGGTTACTGGCATTGGACTCTCAAAACACCTATCCGGCTGAAGCGACGCAGTATGTTACTAATTCTGCTTTACAAAAGATGCGTCGTCAGCAACTGTTGCATCAGTTAGAAGACGTTCTGGCGGGATTGAATCCGATCCTCAAGCAAGAACAATGGCAACTCACGACTAACCTACGTCCCATACAGTTGTCAACCTTGTTGAAGCGATCGCTGCGACAGGTTGAACCGTTTTATCATCAGCGTCAACTGGTGCTGAATATGCATAATGTGAGTCAGTTTACCATTTATGGCGATCGCCTTAAGCTAGAATGCATTTTGTTAGAGTTATTGCTCACCATTGGCTTACATTCCCCTGCCGGACTTTGGATTCATCTGTGGTGCTGTCCCTTGCGTGCGGATGTCAAGCCCACTCTGCGCTCAACTTCACCTTATCCTTTATTAGAGTTACTGATTTGTGAAAACAGTTCTCTGGAGGAGTGTCAGCAGGCTCTCACCGCTTCACCAAAAAAATCCTTGCCCAGCTTAAGTATGAAAATTTGTCAACAGATTTTGCGAAGTTGGGGGGGCGATCTCCTCTTTTACCAAACTCAAGTCCATGACTATTTGATCCGGTTACTTTTGCCATTAGAACAGAATCACAAGTAAATTTGGTACGATTTTGGCGATCGCGGCTTAAACATTAAAAAGCTATGACTCTCAGATTTATCAGCCCGAAAACTGACTTTGCTTTTAAAAAAATATTTGGCTCAAAAGATAGTAAAGATATCCTAATTAGCTTTTTAAATGCCTTGATTTATGAAGCCAACCCCGTGATTCAGGATTTAGAAATCATTGACCCCTATAATGCTAGGGATGTGGTTGACCTAAAAGATAGCTATCTGGATGTCAAAGCCTTACTGGATAATGGCTCAACTGTGCTAATTGAAATGCAAGTCCTCAACCTAGCCTTCTTTGAGAAGCGGGTCATTTATAACCTGACAAAAACATACGGAAATCAATTAAAATATGGTGAAGGATACTCTTACCTTAAACCAGTGATTGCCTTAACGATTACCGACTTTCCCATGTTTAATCAGACGCAACGGTATCTGACCCGGTTTAGCTTGAAAGAAAAACAGGAGTTATTTGACTATCCTGATCCAGAAATCGAGTTAATTTTTGTAGAATTACCGAAATTCACGAAAACACTGGATGAATTAGAGAGTTTAACGGATAAATGGATTTATTTTATTAAAGAGGCTCCCAGTTTGGAAGTGATTCCCCCCACATTTAGCCAACTTCCAGAACTAGATAAAGCGATGAATATCGCCAATCAAGCGAATTTGAGTGTAGAGGAAGTGGAAAAATTGCGTAAGCAAGAAATGTTCCTGGAAGACCAACGGGGAGCGATTGTTAAGGCAAAGCAGGAGGGACGGCAAGAAGGGTTAGAGCAAGGAATCCGATGGATATTCCGTTTTCTGGAGCGACAGTTTGGGTCAATTCCGCCAGAAATTAGTCAGCGGATTCAAAAGTTATCGGTTGAACAGTTGGAACGTCTAAGCAATGATGTTTTTGATTTCAACAATTTAGAAGAGTTATCAAGTTGGTTACTCGAAAATGGGTGATTTTGAGCGGGAATTTGTCCCAATGTCTTTGTTTGAGGGTTGGGGAACCAAGCCCCTACGCAAGCCCCTAGGGGGTTGGAACATTGAGACGCCAACCGGGTTTGACGACTTGACGCGATCGCGCAATTACTAGACAATCATCTGGTGTATTTTCGGTTACGACTGAACCCGCCGCTACTGTGACATCTTGACCCAAAGTTACGGGTGCAACAAGGACACTATTGGAACCCGTCTTCGTGCGATCGCCGATTTGGGTGCGATGCTTTTGTACCCCATCGTAGTTGGCGGTAATCGTTCCCGCACCGATGTTCACCTGATTCCCCAATGTCGCATCCCCCAGATAAGAGAGGTGGGCGATATTCGTGCGATCGCCAATTTGAGTGTTTTTCAGTTCCACAAAATTCCCCACCCGACAGGACTCCCCGAGGGTTACATGACCTCTAAGATGGGTATAGGGTCCGATTCGGCTATTCTCTTGCACCACAGAATCACTCACCACCGAATACAGCGCCGTGACATTTTTCCCTAATCGACTATTTTCAATCAGGCTTCCCGGTCCAATCCGACTCCCGGAACCAATCACCGTTTTTCCCCGCAGATGGGTTTGGGGTTCAATAATTACATCCGGTTCTAATTCTACCGTGTCATCAATGGTAATACTATCGGGATTAATTAACGTTACTCCTGCACTCATCCACCCTTCCTTCACCCGCTCCTGTAAAATTTCGTAAGCTTGGGCTAACTGGTTGCGGTTGTTGATCCCTAAAATTTCCTGGTAGTCCTCCACATCAACCGCCATTACGGGTTCTAGTTCATGAATCGCATCAGTTAAATAATATTCTTGCTGGTCATTATTCGTTTGTAGATTTGGCAGTATTTTTGCCAATTTCTGCCAATTGAAACAATAGACTCCCCCATTAATCCGACGGTTCTGCTTTTGTGCTGTGGTGCAGTCTCGATCTTCCACAATCTGGGTGACCAGATTTTGACCATCACAAAAAACTCGCCCATATCCTTGAGGATTGGGGAGTTGCGCGGTTAAGAGGGTAGCGGCATTTTGATGGGTTTTATGGGCTTCTAATAATTGTTGCAGCGTTTGGGGGCGCAATAGGGGAACATCGCCATTCAAGACTAACAAATCCTCAGTAAATCCCTCTAAGTAGGGTAGGAGTTGTTGTACAGCATGACCGGTTCCCAATTGTGCAGTCTGCTCAACAAATTCGATATCCTGGAACTGGGCGAGAGAATTTTTCACAAGTTCTGCTTGATAACCGACAATCACAAGACACCGCAACGGATTGACACCAAGACAACTCTTGAGAACTCGTTCCACCATTGACAAGGAACCCAAATTGTGACATACCTTGGGCAAATTGGATTTCATTCGTGTCCCGCGCCCTGCTGCTAAAATCGCGACTGCAACCATGATTGTGATAGGGGTGATCTGCTACCGAATTATAGATTTTTGCTAACTGATAATACCATAGTATGTTATACCTAGTCGGACAGAATTAAAGTTGACGGTTACTTTATGAAAAATTTCCACCATGGTTACCACACCTGTTTCGATAACGGCACCAAATGCGAGTTCGTCAATCTTGGCGGCGATTAATTCCAGTACCTGGGATTCCGGAAAAATTGTTCATCTATAGAAATATGGAAAATGAGGGTGACTTGATCACACTTAAGCAATCAGGAGTCCCCGAAGCAGCAGGAAGTAAACACCGAAATGCCACCAATATAAGTGTTTTGGATAGGTTGTATGGAGCAGCAGTCTACAGTGAGTAACACAAAACCATCGGATGGAGTCGTATTAGAACCCCAAACCGAATCGACGCTATTTGATTTCCGTTGGTTTTTCCAGCTACCCCCTATGTTAAAGGGTATGGGAGTGAGTCTAGCCGCCTGTAATACTGTGGTGATCTCATTTGGGCTTTATTCTCTGTTGAATGCTGTTCCATCCAACCCTGACCTTGACCGATTAGAACGGGCGAGGGCAGAATATGATGCGGGAAATTTTCAAAAGGCGATCGCACTAGCTAAATCGATTCCCCGTGAGAGTGCTTTATACCAGGATTCTATCACCAGCCTGAAACGGTGGCGGCGGGAATGGCACACAGCAGCTGCTCAATACCAAGCCGCTGAACAAGCTCTGAAGGAGAAGCGATGGCGAGATGTTTTGGAAGCTGCTCGCCAAATGGATGGGGTACACTTCTGGCGGCGTAAAGCTGAGTCACTGGTTGAACAAGCCAAACCTGAGTTAGAAGCTGAAGCGAAACAATTACTGGATCAAGCTTACGCCAAAGCTCAAAACAAGGATTTTACCGAAGCTTTGAACTTGCTCAAACAAATTCCCCCAGAGACAACAACGGCGGCTAAAGTTCAACCGAAGTTAGCTGAGTATGAAGAAAAACAACGCATTAAAGCAGAATATCTTTTACAACAAGCCTATAACCAAGCCGCCAAACGAGATTTTAAAGGCGCGTTGAACTATCTGTCGCAGATTCCACCAGGTACATCTGTCTACGAGACGGCTCAAATTAAGATGGCTGAATATTCGCAAAAGCAGCATTTTAAGGAAGAAGTTGAGAGAACCGTTCAACTGGCGAGGATGGAGTCAGAGGAGCCAGAGAAATCATCTGAACCTTTTTCTACAGAACCGTTCATCTCTACCGAAACGAATGAAAAAACATCAGAACTTAATCCCGGAAACCAACTACAAGAGGTTACGCCTTAAGTCGGTGGGAAAATTAAATCTCTCCCTCTACTCCCCCTGTTCCCTCCCTTCACCACAATACTGATTCAGCAAGCCCTACTTATAACGACTGTTTAACCCGAGTGAAACGTTTCTCCATCTCTTCTAATTCTATCGCCCCGGTGAATACCTCCCCATTCATGACAAAAAAGGGAGTCCCAGTAATTCCCAAACTCTCAGCTAACTGAATATCCTGACTAATCGCCGTTTCTGCTGCTTGGCTATTGCGATCGCGGTTAAATTGGTCTACATTTAATTTCAAACCCTTGGCTGTTTCAATATAAAATAATTCCCCTAGTTTTTCCTGCTGAGTAAACAGCACATCGTGATACTCCCAAAACTTCCCCTGTTGAAACGCCGCCCATGCTGCTTTCGCTGCTGAGATAGCTTGGGGATGAATTGAGGCTAAAGGGTAATGCTTATAGGTCAACGTTACCTCATCCTGATGCTTTGCCATAAACCGTTGCACCGTGTTATGCGCCCTAGCACAATAGGGACATTGAAAATCGGAAAACTCCACCATGACAATCTTGGACTGAGACGCCCCCGTGGTGGGTGACTCCCCAATAACGGCTTGAGGATTCATTTTGAGTTCCTTAACAAACGCTTGCTGGGCTTGTTGGAGTTGCTGTTGGACAAGCTGCTGATACGCCTGAACGGATTCTAGAATTACTTCTGGGTGTTCGCGAATAACTTGCAACACTTGTTCTTCAAATTGGGGACTAACTGGGTTAGCGGCTTGAACGGGTAGAGAAGAGCCGAGTAAGGTAATAAAAAGGAGCAAAAGTCCCACAATTGTCTGAGTCAACCGGGAAAGATGAGAGAGCGCGATCGCACAAAGCCGAAATGGGTACATAATTTAGATGGTCTATGGTTCATCATTCATTGTTGATTGTATCGGGCGGGCAAGAGGTAAGATTCAGTTTATAGGGAATACTGCGAGCACCGTTCCGTTCGTTCGTAGTCGGCGCTTTAGCGCACTACAAGAAGATATAACAACCGCCAAGGTTAAACAATCTCAGATGGTTCTGCAAACTCCAACCTCCGCCAAACGCCAAGAACCCCTAGTTACCTGGGAAAAGCTTCCCGACGATTTTATCCTGCCTGATGATCCCGTGGAAAACATTCAACAACCACCCCTCGCCGCCGCAGTGACAGACGCCTTAGGTGCAGCCAATCGCCTGAATTCGCAAATGTTAATCGCTTCTAATTTTGGGCTTGTGGCGACGGTAAATCGGAGAATTGTGGTCAAAGCACCAGATTGGCTGTATGTACCCCAGGTATTACCGGTTGCAGAAGGCGTAATTCGTCGCAGCTATACCCCCAATCGGGAAGGAAGTCCAGTTGGGATAGTCATGGAGTTTTTGTCAGAAACGGAAACAGGAGAATACTCAGTACGACCAACGTTTCCCTATGGGAAGTTGTACTTCTATGAGCAAATTCTGCAAGTTCCCACCTATGTCATCTTTAATCCCCTAGAACTAATCCTAGAAGTCCGTCGGTTACAAGATAATCGATACCTATTGCAACAACCCACAGCGGAAGGACGCTACTGGGTTCCTGAATTAGGGCTATTTTTAGGTATCTGGTATGGCACTCGATTAGGCTCAACAACCCATTGGTTACGCTGGTGGGATGAGTCTGGGAACCTGTTGCTGTGGAGTGCGGAACAAGCCGAACAGGAACGTCAACGCGCCGAACAAGAACGCCAACGCGCTGAACAGGAACGCCAACGCGCTGACGCGATGACGAACAACCTAGAGGAAGAACGGCAACGCAATCAGGCGTTAATGGCAAAATTGCAAGAGTTGGGAATTGATCCCAACACTTTGTCCTAACGTATCGCGCTTTAATTCTGAGTCAGAAACGATAGTCGTGAAAAGAGCCCCTACACATTGGTCGGGGCGGGTTTAGTTGCATTTGGGTGAGGTAAAAAACGATAGTCGTAAAACCCGCCCCTACGGACGCAATGCAAGAAGCGTCTCTAAAACTTTAACCTGTTCATTCATTAATATCGCTGATCCGCCGCAGATTCAAAATATCGCTCATCTTTTTAATTTGAGCGAAACTCTGCTGCAATTGTCCGTAATCCCGAATATCGATACACAAATCAATCAGCGCGGGTTTACCGTCTTGAGTTTTCACCTGAGCTTTCCGCACATTGATATGATGGTCACTTAAGCGGGAGAGAATATCCTTCAAAACTCCGACTCGATCCAACACTTCAATTTGAATATTAATCGGATAGGTTTGGGGACGCCCACTCTCCTGATCCGTCGGATTCCAACTCACTGGAACTAATCGATCTCCCTCAATATTTTCGACATTGGGACACCCTTGACGATGAATCGAAATTCCCCGCAATCGGGTGACTGTACCAATAATGGGTTCGCCGGGAACCGGGTTACAACACCCAGCAATCCGATGCATTAATCCCTCGACGCCCGCAATGGGTTCGCCTTTAACCGTCCACTGATCACTCGCCGCTTTCGCTGTCGGTAGCGGTGGAACTAAATTTTCTATTTCTTCGGGTTCAATTTCCAGAGGTTGTGAAGCTTTCACCGCATCGCGCAACCGATTGACCACTAAATTCAGGGTGACTTCTCCATACCCCAACGCCGCCATTAAATCTTCAGAATTCTGATAGTTACAGCGTTCGGCGACGGATTGCATGGGTTCCGATTTGAGCAAGGATTCAAATCCATTTTTACCCAGTTCCTTCTCCAGCAATTCTCGACCTCGCGCCACATTTTCATCCCGGTGCGATCGCTTGTACCATTGGCGAATCCGGTTTCTAGCACTGGGGGTGACGACAAAGTTTAACCAATCTAAACTGGGGTGACTATTTTTCTGGGTGATAATTTCTACAATATCCCCATTTTTCAACGGCGTATCCAGGACTCGCCACTGACCATTAATTCTCACCCCAGCACAGTGATTGCCAATCTCGGTGTGAATCCGATAGGCAAAGTCTATGGGGGTTGCGCCCCGACTCAGGGATACCACATCTCCATCGGGGGTAAAGACGTAGACATCATCGTCAAATAAATTATCCTTGACACTTTCAATATATTCATGGGCGTCTTTCAGGTCATTCTGCCATTCCAGCAACTGCCGCAACCAGGTAAACTTATCATCGTCGTCACCAATCTGGGTCGGATCAGAACTCCCGGTTTCTTTATACTTCCAATGTGCAGCAATCCCATATTCGGCAATTCGATGCATTTCCAGGGTGCGAATTTGCACTTCGATGGGACGCCCATGGAAGCCAATTACCCCTGTATGTAGGGACTGATAACGATTGGGTTTCGGTAAGCCAATATAATCTTTAAACCGACCTGGAATCGGTCGAAAGGCATCATGGATGACAGCTAATGCGCGATAGCACTCTTCGTTGGTCTCAACGATGATCCGCATCGCGGCTAAATCATAAATTTCGTGAAACTCCTTGTTGCGGCGCTGCATCTTCTGATAAATTCCATAAAGATGCTTAGGACGACTACTCAAGTCCATACATTGAATGCCCATCTCCGTAAGGCGCTCTCGCAAAATCTGCGAAACTTGGGCTAATCGTTCCTCCCGGTCTTGACGCCGTTCAGCGACCAGTTCCTGTACTTTGCGATAAGCATGAGGTTCAAGATACTTGAAGGATAAATCTTCTAACTCCCATTTAAACCGCCCAATCCCCAAGCGATTGGCTAAGGGGGCGAAAATCTCGCGGGTTTCCTGGGCGATCGCACGCTGTTTTTCTGGCTTAAGATGTTCTAGTGTCCGCATATTATGCAAGCGGTCTGCCAACTTCACCACTATCACCCGGATATCCTTCGCCATGGCGAGGAACATACGGCGGAAGTTCTCGGCTTGGCGTTCGGTTTTACTGGAGAAGTTAAATTTAGAGAGTTTGGTGACTCCTTCGACTAAATGGCGTACCTCTGCACCAAATATTGACTCAATCTCCTCGAGAGTGACATCCGTGTCTTCGACTACATCATGGAGTAAGCCCGCCGCTATCATGGTACTGTTGCCGCCTAAGTCTCTTAATAAGCCAGCAACTGCCACAGGATGAGCGATATAGGGTTCTCCAGAGGCTCGATACTGTTGTGAATGAAGTTGATAGGCAAATTCAAACGCCCGCACCACTAACGCCGCCTCATCCGGCGCTGATGGGTCAGAGGTGGCAGAGGCTGTTGATAAACAGTCCTGCAACCAGTCGGGAACGTCTAGGTTATAGGTGGTGGTTAGGACAGTTGCACTCATAATTTTTTCCCTGATAGATTTATCAATAATAAGGATGGTTGAACGGTAATGGCAGTAAGATCTCTATTTAGTGGTATAGTTATTGGCTTTTGTGAATTCCAGAAACGGGTCAAAATTCCCTAGACTATCCGTATAGTAATTAGACCTAGATGAGAAATAGTAACATGAACTACCAAATATCTATCCTTTGGATTCGGTACACAAGCAACATGTCGCTTCTGTCACGGACTTTATTTCCAGGGAAATCTTGAATAACCAAAGGACTTGGTTGAAGCCAACACCCTAGGTTTTTTGCAGATGGTTGTCAATAGCGGGTTGCTAAGACAGCAAGTAGCAACTGTTTTAGAGGAAATCCGTTTTGGCAGTACCACACCACCATTACGGCTCCTCTTCACGTTGGTTGCTCTGAAATGAGAATACTAGCTGACTTTCAGACTCAAACCTGATCCTCAGCTTGGTGGCAAATTCTTGCATTTATAAACAAAAATACAAGATTCTTTACGTTTATTCTAGACCAACCTGTCTCATAATGTTAGTCCCCTCCCAACGGCAATCCTATCAGGACTTTCAACAAGTCCTAGAGACCCTGCACAAGAGCACCCAGAGTCAAGAGTTAGACAAAACCGAGATCCAGGAGCGTTTCCAGGCGGTGAAACAGCTCTTTCAAGGGCGAATTATCACGCTCAATCCCGATGAGGTCAATGAGGAACAAGTCTCAGCATGGCAGTCTAGGCAAACCGAAATCCATAGACATATCCGACTGCTAGAAACCGATATACTAATGTTGCGGACGGCGCGACATTCTGCAACTGTTCAGTCTAGGGTGGCTATCATCCGCGATCGCTTGAACACCCTGATCCAATACTGTGGTGTCATGCTTCAACTGTAGCGCTCTCGTCCAGTCCTGTCGAGGGGGGCGTTTTGAGTTTTGAATTGTGTAGGGGCGGGTTTTACCATTATCGTTTCTTGCCACCCAGATGTAATTAAACCCGCCCCAACCCTGTAGAGACATAGAATGCTACGTCTGAGTTTTGAGTTTTAATAAGGACAGGTGCTTTGAGGAAGAAAATCGGTGCAATGTCCCAAATGTAGAAAAGTCCCACTCTTAGACGGCTATTTAGAGGATCAGTTTGCCGTGAAGTATTGCCAAGAGTGTAAAGGCACTTGGATTCCTGCCAAAGAGTATGAAGCATGGCAAGCCCATCAACCGTCTGCTCAGATAATGCCTGAGCTTCCCCCGAAATCATTAAATGTGAATTTTGTCAAGTCACCTTTCGATACCAAAGCCGCATTATGTCCAGAGTGCCAGCGCTATCTCTCTCGCGCTAAAGTTAATCTCAAGACGCCCTTTTATGTGGAACGGTGTTCTCACTGTCGCGGGATTTGGTGCGATTACGGGGAGTGGGACATTCTAGAAAGTTTGGGACTCCATACCGTAATTGAGCAACTGTTTACCAACGAATGGCAGAGTAAAGCACGAGAACAGCACCTTTGGCAAAAAGAACGCCAAGCCACGGTTGACAAATTAGGGAGTGATTTAGCGGCGCAGGTGATTGAGTTGGGGGAAAAATTAGCGGAACATCCCAATGGGGATTTTGGTGTCGCTTACCTGATGCGGCGCGTCGGCGGAAACTGGCAACGACACAATCCGAAATAGGTTATTGATAATTTATGCAAGCGAGTCGCCCGCCCCTACCGATTGTTAATCACCGATTGGCATCAAGAACTTCAATCATTATACAACTAAAATGGTTGAATAGATTTAATAGTCATCAATACTTCACATCATTATGATTCGCCTGCCTACCCAATCCAATCCCCCACATTCTCCCCGGCAAACCTTGCCCACAATGTACGATTTGCCCAGTGATAATCCGGAGGACCCTGGATTGCCCGATGAGTTTCACTTTTTTCAACCGCTCCTACTCCTTTTAACCTTTCAACCAACCCATTGGAGTTGGGAGCAGGTGTTTTCTGCCTGTGATTTAAATCTTTATTACGATTTAGTTGAGGGGAATTATCAACGGGTGAATTTAACCGATAATCGGTTTTTTATGCCGGAGTTAGGGTTAAGCTTAGGATTGTGGTCAGGACGATTTCGTGAGATTAACGCACAATGGTTGCGATGGATGACTCCTTCAGGAGAGTTGATTCCTACGGATAATGAACAAGCGATTCTTGCCGAAGAAAGGGCTAACACTGCTGAAGAAAGGGCTACCGCCGCAGAAGAACGCGCAATCGCTGCCGAAGAACGCGCCCAGCAATTGGCGCAACGGTTACGAGAATTGGGCATTGATCCAGACAATTTGTAGGATAACCTCGAACGCGGCAAAAACAACGATCGCTTCGACTTTCTTTGTCATGCTACGTCTCTACAGTGGGGGCGGGTTTAGTTCAATCTGGGTTAACCCGAAACGCTAATGGTAAAACCCGCCCCTACAGAAAAATTTTTCTTCCTGTTAGGTTTAACCGCAACTGGGTATCTGGAAAAATCAAGGGGTACAGCACTTTCTAACACGGTGTAGTAATGTAAGTATTCAACCGAACCTGATATGACGAATGACTAAATCTCTATTTTGTATCGAAAATTTACATATTGCTTATCCAAGTAATCCTGACTATTGGGCGGTGAATAATGTCTCATTTACCCTAAATCCCGGAGAACGATTGGGATTGGTGGGAGAGTCGGGGTGTGGCAAATCTACTCTGGGACGCGCCGCGATGCGGTTATTGCCAAAAGCAACAAAAATTGAAGGACAAATTAGATTTAAAGGACAGTCTGTTTTTGAATTAAACCCAACTCAACTGCGCCAGTTTCGCGGGGAAGTGGTGGCGCTGGTATTTCAAGATCCGATGACACGCCTTGACCCCTTGATGACGATTGGGGATCATTGTCTGGAAACCTTACAAGCCCATCAACCTCACTTATCGCGTTCTGAAAGTAAGCAAAAGGCAATTGAAACCCTAGAAGCGGTGAAGATACCTGCTAACCGTTGGTCACAGTATCCCCATGAATTTAGTGGTGGAATGCGGCAACGAGTCGCGATCGCACTCGCCCTTCTACTCAATCCTAAGATGATTGTCGCTGATGAGCCAACCACAAGTCTAGATGTCACCGTCTCAGCTCAGATCTTACAGGAACTGAAGCGACTTTGCCAAGAACGGGATATGGCGCTGTTGTTAATTTCTCATGACTTGGCAATGGTGGGGGAATATTGCGATCGCGTAGCGGTGATGTATGAGGGCAAACTGGTAGAAATGGGGGCAGTTGGGGATATTTTACACCACCCTGAGCATGAGTATACGCGATCGCTCCTGCAAGCCGCGCTGCTTATGCAAACGGTGAATGATCACGAACAATGTAGAGACGCGCCATGGCGCGTCTCTACACCGGGGGAGAACATTCTCCCGACACCCATTCTCCAAGTGCAAAATTTAAAGCAATATTTCACCTTAGAACAAAATTTTATCGCCCAATTGTTTTCGGGCTCTGCTCAAGTTATCAAAGCAGTGGATGAGGTTAGCTTTGACCTGTATCCGGGTCAAGTTTTGGGACTTGTGGGAGAATCGGGATGTGGCAAAAGTACACTATCGCGCACCATTTTGCAACTAATTCCGCCCACCTCTGGTACTGTTGAATTTCAAGGCATAAATTTAACCCAACTGAACCGGAAATCTCTACGGGAGATGCGGCGACATATCCAAATGATTTTTCAAGATCCGTTGGCTTGTCTGAATCCTTTAATGACAGTGGGTGATAGTATTGCTGATCCCTTGTTTATCCACAACTTGGCGACACCCATAGAAGCGAAACATCAGGTGATGGAAATGCTAGAACGGGTGGGCTTAACTCCCCCAGCAGACTATTACCACCGCTATCCCAGGGACTTATCCGGGGGACAGCAGCAACGAGTTGCGATCGCGCGGGCGTTGATTACTCGCCCCAGTTTGATTATCTGTGATGAACCCGTGAGTATGCTGGATGCAACTGTGCAGACGCAGGTACTAGAATTAATGCGATCGCTAAAAGAAGAATTTGAGTTAACCTATTTATTTATTACCCATGATCTTTGGGTAGCGCGGTTTTTCTGTGACGCGATCGCGGTGATGAATCGGGGTCAGATTGTGGAAATGGCAAAAACGGAAACTTTGTTTACCAATCCCCAGCATCCTTATACCCAAACCCTATTACAAGCCGCTCCATTATTGGCAGTGTAGGGGCGGGTTTTACTACTATCGTTTCGGTTACACCCAGATGTAAATAAACCCGCCCAGACGCAGGTTTCTAGATTCCCCGTGAAAATTGGGAATTCAAAGAGAAAGAAGAGTCACGGCGATACTACCCCCAAAACAAATATCAACATCTGTACCAGGGGCGCGATCGCGTTTGGCATATTCTCCTTTATAGTAATAGCGATCACCCTCTACAACATAGTTAACGGGTAAAGGCTGGGTACTCGGTTTACAGAATACGATATCGGGTTCTGGAGAACCGGGTTCTAGGTGAGGTAAATTGACATTCCAAAACATACCTGGAGGAGTGGAACGTTGAAATAACTCCCCTAACACCCTGGTTGTCCAACGACTAGCCACTTGCCAATCAATCACCAAGGGGCGTTTAATCCAGTGGGAAATCGCAATCCCCGGAATTCCCAAAATTGCAGCTTCCCGTACCGCCGCGACTGTACCGGAAATATGGATATCTACCCCCAGATTACCGCCTGCATTAATCCCAGAGAGTACCCATTGGGGATTTTGCACCAGTTGACTCAGGGCGAGACGGGTGCAATCGACGGGTGTACCGGCTACCGCGTAGGTAAATTCTGAGCGCTGTTGGACATGGATAGGCTTATGCGTCGTAACTTGATGACTACAACCGGATAAATGGGTTTGAGGCGCGACGATGACGCCCTTACCCTTGACGGCGTGCTGGAGTGCTTGAATCCCTGGAGCATCTATTCCATCATCATTGGTGAGAATTAAAGTCATCTTATGGGCATAACGGATAACACCAATGTTCTAGCATAGCGGTAAATCGTTTCTAGGGCTAAAGCCCTTACTACAAGCCTACTAATGAATCTATTAATATTTTTGATATGTTAAAATTACATGGGCTACTTAATCGGATTATAGACTAAATTTTTATAGAAAATGATACCATCCTCAAAATCTATCAACTTCAATGTAGACAATAACTCAGAATCTATTGTGCCAGATATACCTGGACTAAACTATATTCCCGATTATATCAATACCCAGGAGCAAAATCAATTACTGGAGATTATCGACCAACAGGAATGGTCAACCCAATTAAAACGCCGAGTGCAACATTATGGGTATCGCTATGAATATCAAAAACGGACATTAGCATCCGCCAGCTACTTAGGAGAATTGCCAGATTGGGCAGATCAACTGGCACAACGACTGGTTCGCGATCGCGTAACCCCAATTCTTCCCGATCAACTGATTGTCAATGAGTATTTACCCGGTCAAGGAATTACCAATCATGTTGACTGCATTCCCTGTTTTGGTAATACCATTATCTCCCTGAGTTTGGGGAGTCGTTGTGTGATGAACTTAACCCATCCACCCACGCAAACCCAGATTCCTTTTCTTTTATTACCTGGAAGTTTAATTATTTTACAAGGGGTTGCCCGCTATCAGTGGCAACATGGCATTCCTCCTCGCAAAAAGGATAAGTATCAAGGTCAAGAGTTAGTCAGAAGTCGGAGAGTTTCGCTCACGTTTCGAGAGGTTTTATTCCCCTATAAGTAATTGTGACCCAATCTGTAAAGCTTAGAAAATCCCAAATCTAAATTTTAAATGAGATGCACCCGTTAAAAATCATCTAATACCAAATCCGCGTTAGCCACCCCCTTTATAATTTAGTCCGCGCAGGCGGACGAAAGTTTGTGTAGCAGCGATTTCAATCGCCTCCTCTTGCTAAAATCTCTTTTTTCGGACAACCTGTAGACGTGCCCTGACACAGTTTTAACGTCTAAGGTCGCGGTACCAGGGACTCTATCCCGATAGCGCTGATGAAAGCTGTATCACTATATAAGACTGAAACATGATCTCACAGGGTTCTCTATCCATAATCAAAAGCCCTGACTATCGTGTTTAGCCATTAGTCATGGGTCGTTGACATAAGGGGTTTTATAGGAAAGAGTGTTATGAATTATCAAGACAGGTTAAGTCCGTGGAAAATTGTCCGCTTGCAATCTAATTTGCAACATGTCATCGTGGGTAACTTCCGTCGTCGTGGCGATGCTGAAGGTCATTTGCGTATTTTGAAGCGGATGATGCCTAATTTACAATTCGCTATTGTGTTTGATGTGGGTTATGGGGGGGATTCTATTCCTTTCGTTTCTACGACTGACGCAGAACAGTAATCCTGTAGAGACGCGCCATGGCGCGTCTCTACGCATGGCGCGTCTCTACGTTAACCTTATCGGTAAAACCCACCCCTACAATTGATTAGACGTTCCGCCGGAACGTCTCTACTGCTATGACTAGACGGACACCTTAGGACAAGAATTTAAACGCAAACGTCTTACTGCTTGCTGAACAAATCCTGCTAAAAACCCCATCCGTTGATTTTGTTGGAAAACAGTTTGCAGCTTTTCTTTCAGGCGTTCAAGGTTTAAGGGTTGATCGGTTGCTGTCTGTTGAGTAATCTCCTGTTCTTGGAAATATTCGATTAAACTAAGACCCGCTAATCGGGTGAGATAAGCCGCGCTAACCCCTTGTACAGCACCGCCAGCTATATAAGTAAAAGCGTTGCTTTTGAGAATACTACCAATAGTTTGGGTGGAGAGTTCCACCAGACCGAGTTTAACCATTAAACTACTCAATGTTTTGGCAGCGGATTGGGCTTGGGATAGGGAAAATTTTTGCTGATAAATTCCGGCTAATTCAATCACTAATTGGCTACTAATTGCCGCCGTGGCGAGTAAATCTAAGGCGGGAACCGGGTTAGCAAACGCAGTGGCGGCGGTAATCCACTGATACTGTTCAATCAGCGGTAAAGCGCGATCGCGTCTGGCTTGATTTAGGGCGGTTTTGGCTTCGGCTTTTAGGCTTACCGCCGCTCTGAGGGTTGTTCCCCATATCAACTGTTGGGCGTCTTCAGTTAAGATCAGGTTTAATCGTTGAGTCAGAGCCGTTACATCGGCGGGTTGTTCCTCTAGCCATTCTTTGACTGAGCCATCCGATTGATGCTGGCGTACTTTTACCGGAGTGGGGGAAGCCGCGATCGCAACGATGTCCTCTGGGGGTAAGAGTTGGACGAGTCGTTGTCGCAATTGTTGCAACACTATCACTCGTTCTGGGGGTAAATATTGGTCTTGTTTATTAAAGATTAGGAGAATTCGCTGATTGAGGCTTTTGAGATGGTGTAAAAGCTGAAACTCTGAATCTGTCAAGTCACTGGTGATCACAAAGAGGATTAAATCTAAGTTTGGGATCAGATCCTGAGTGCGATCGCCTGCAGATAAGGCGGTGGTTTCTTGTAGGCTTACTGTGGGGAATTGCTCCGATAACCCCTTTGATGCTAAAACTTGCGCCAAGCGAGATTTTCCCACGCCTTTACCCCCGGTGATCAGCAGTTCCAGGTTTTGTCGCTCCAATTGGGCGGTTAATTGGCAAACCTGCTGTCGTAACGATGTGCTAATATAGGGGTTCTCGACTTCTGTTTCGAGGCGAGCGATCGCGGATTCAGCCTCTTGGATCGCCCTCTCTACAGTCCCTCGATCTAGAGGTGAAGAAGGGGGTGACAACTCCACCAGACGAGAGCCTCCCTGGTTAAACAACCATACCCCAGTACCGAGTGCGATCGCGCCCAAGAGTCCAACTTCTCCCCACTCCGCCACTGACTGATGTAAAGTCGGGAGCAGCCATAATCCAAAGGATAAAGCAATACCGCCCACTAAAATAGGTCGCCGCAACTGAACCGCCATATCTTTTTTTCTAACCTTACCAATTAACAATGGTGAAAGCCCCCGCGTTTTAACCGGGGGATGAAACCGAGCGATACGTTTAGTTTAGCAACTTTAGTTGCTAGTTTCAGTTCAGGTACGCTATAATTCTACCATAAGCTCCACGCGGTAAAATGATTGTCTACGAAGGTAAGTTAAAAGGTAAAAAATATCAGTACGAACGGCTTGATGAAGCTATTCGTACTGGTATGTTTATCCGTAACTCTTGCCTTCGGTATTGGGAAGACGGTCATGCTAAAAGCCGTAATGACTTATCCAAGTATTGTACGATTCTTGGCAAAAGTAAAGAGTTTCCATGGGCTGGGAAACTAAATTCTCAAGCTCGACAAGCGATGTCAGAACGTACCTGGGCAGCTATCTCAAGATTCTTTGATAACTGCAAAAAGCAAGTCAAAGGAAAGAAGGGATATCCTAAGTACAAAAAGAATCGCTCTAATCATGGTTCTGTAGAGTATAAAACCTCAGGCTGGAAACTATCAGAGAATCGTGATTCAATCACATTCACTGACGGGTTTAAGGCTGGAGAGTTCAAGCTCTACGGTACTCGTGACTTAAATTACTACCAACTTGACCAAATAAAAAGAGTTAGGGTAGTGCGTCGTGCCGATGGTTATTATGCTCAGTTTTGTATTGACCATGATAGAACTGAGGATAAAATACCAACAGGCAATACTGTAGGATTAGATGTCGGTTTAAACCATTTTTATACCGACTCAAAGGGTGTGACAGTTGATAATCCTAGATTTCTCAGGAAATCAGAGAAACAATTGAAACGACTTCAAAGGAAAGTTTCTAAAAAGTTTAGAAAGGGTCAACCACAATCTAACAACTACAAAAAAGCCAAACAGAAGTTAGCTAAGAAACACTTGAAAGTCAGTAGGCAACGTAAAGACTTTGCGGTAAAGACTGCATTGTGCGTAGTCCGGTCTAACGACTTGGTAGCTTATGAAGACTTGCAAGTGCGGAATATGGTCAAAAATCATCACCTAGCTAAATCGATTAGTGATGCAGCTTGGTCTGAATTTAGACGCACTCTTGAGTATTTCGGAAAAGTGTTTGGTGTAGCAACGGTTGCAGTTAAACCTCACTACACTTCCCAGCATTGTTCTAATTGCGGTTGTACGGTCAAAAAATCTTTGTCAACTCGAACACACAAGTGTAAGTGCGGATTTGTTTTAGACCGTGATTGGAACGCTGCAATCAACATACTCAAGGAAGCACTTCGTACCGTAGGGCATACGGGAACATTCCAGGAATACTGGATAAACGCTTCGGGACAACTCGCCCTCTTTTGCATTGATGAAAGTCAATACTCTAAGGTGATTGGATGAACGAAGAATCCCCCGCGTTTTTAACCGGGGGAGTGTCAATTTCACTACAATAACGTTTTCAGAGGATTTGCAGAAGCCTTACCGGGTCATCCTTGTCGTAGATAGGTTGTCGGTAAAGTCTCTATTCAGTTTTATTTTCTCTGCACAACAAATATAAGAAACATTCATCCCTCTAAACCCTGAACTCTATAGAAAAACTATTTTGACAAAATTTATTTATTTAGGAAGATTCCAGCTTAACGGCTTGGCAGCTAAAATTAAGCTGGAATCTAGATCACGCCTTACTGCTGCCTATGTTAATGAACGAAATGAGTTATGAGTGGGATTCCCTCCCTAAATCTCAACAACATTCACACCCAACTTTAACAATTTCCAGTCCCTTATCCTACCGTAAAACCGCTAAAGAAAAGGCTGATTTAAAGGTAGAAAAGGCAGATGCTTTAGCCGAAAAAGGAGATTATGAAGGTGCGCTTGTTTATTACGATGAAGCAATCACACTTAAGACCGATTGCACCTCAGCTTGGTATCATCAGGGGGTAGCGTTACACCATTTAGAACGTGAGGAAGAAGCTTTAGCGAGTTTCGATAAAGCCTTACAGTTTAATCCTGATCATCCAAAAATATGGAACTACCGGGGGATTACACTACAAACGTTAAAACACTACGACCAAGCGATCGCGTCCTACGATAAAGCCTTAACCTTAAACCCAAATGATGTCAAAGTATGGTACAACCGGGCAATAGCGTTGCGGAAGTTCAAGCGGTATGAAAAAGCGATTGACTCCTACAATCACGCCTTAGCGATTAACCCCAACTATAGGAAAGCCTGGATTGATCGGGGGAACACATTACGGAAATTAAATCGCCAGCAGGAAGCAATTGCATCCTACGATAACGCCTTGGCAATTCAACCTGATGATGAGGAAACCTGCTGTAGTCGCGGTTTTCTGTTGTATCAGTTACATCGTTATCAAGAGGCGCTGGTATCCTTCGATCAAGGGATCAAAGTAAATCCCAATTCGGCTAAAGCTTGGCATAATCGGGCGATGATCTTAAATCACCTAGAACGTTATCAGGAGGCGATTGAGAGTTGCGATCGCGCCTTGGAGAGTAATCTAGATTATGAGTTAGCCTGGAACACCAAAGCGGTTGTACTTTTAAATCTAAAAGACTACGAATCGATGATTGAGTGTTATGATCA
This sequence comes from Coleofasciculus sp. G3-WIS-01, assembly GCF_040223135.1. Taxonomy (NCBI): domain Bacteria; kingdom Bacillati; phylum Cyanobacteriota; class Cyanophyceae; order Coleofasciculales; family Coleofasciculaceae; genus Coleofasciculus; species Coleofasciculus sp. G3-WIS-01. Next base: position 12,982 of record NZ_JAVJZI010000139.1, on the reverse strand, counting down.
CTCATTGCGGATTCACCCGAAGAATTACCAGACCTGGTATTTGCGCGGTAAGACTTTATTTAGGTTAAGGCGCTATGAAGAAGCGATTGACAGTTATGATCAAGCCTTGCAACTCAAACAAGATTATAACTACTGGACAGAACGTGGAAATGCGCTTCAAGAATTACAACGCTATCAGGAAGCCGTCACCGCTTACAATCAAGCGTTAAACTTGAAGCCGGATGATGATGAACTGTGGATGCTACAAAACCTGGCGACTAATCGCTGGCGTTGGCAAAAATGGCATCAAAATCTGGTAAAATTGTGGCAGAAAATTAAAGCCTTGCTTTAATCCCAAAAACCCACCCTAAACCCCTGAAACAAAGGCACATAATCCCCCATCCAGGTTAGTCACCGCCATTATTAACCAGTCCGCAAAAGTCCGCGCAGGCGGACGAAAGTTTGTGTAGTTGCGATTTTAATCGCCTTATCAAAAGGGAGTTCTTAGAATGACTGTTCCCTGTTCCCTTTCCTCACCAAAATGTCCCGCCTTAGACCGATAGCCTGACAAATGACTTACCACGGACTACCAATCATCATAAATCCCGACCAATAATAAGGATGGGATAAATCAACTTGTCCCAACTCAGCCAATTGTGGCGGTAATAATACCCCACCCCCTGTTCCACTCCCGCGCAATTGTCCCCCTTCAATCACCACATTTCCCCGCAACATTGATAACTGGGCTTCTCGTAGCGCCTCTGCCTTAATTTGAGTCTCACCCAGTTGGTTATAAAATTCAGTCATTAAGGCTAATGTGCCTTGGTCACTCACCTGCCATACACTACCTAAAGCCGTCTTCACACCCGACGCCACAGCTAATCCGGCAAAGCCTAACTCCGCTTGGTTGTCTCCCACCGCCGTGCGACAAGCCGATAAGACTAATAACTCCACAGGCGGATTATCCCAATTCATTTGTTGCATTTGCGCTAAGGTTAGCTTTTCATTCCACAACTGCACATAGGAATTACTCTGTCCCCCAGATTTAAAATCGGCATGAGTTCCTAAGTGAATAATTTCGTAAGGATAACGCTGGCGTTCTTGAATTAAATTTTCTAATGTAAACTGCTGATTAAGAAAGACTTGACCACCCACTTCCTGGGCAATCGTTGATAACTCTACCGGAACAGCCGGTAACGGATTAAGTTCCGTAAATTCTGATGCCCCCATCGCCAAGATTTGCGGATTTGTCATCGGCTGATAATTACTATTCATCAGACTGAATGTGGGAATCATGCTGAGGCTGTAGTTTTCAATCAAAAACTGTTCACCATCATGCAAGACGGGCATAGGTATCGTCCGCAATCCCGCATCCATGGAAAAGAGTAACGTATCAATTTCAGCCGCTTCCAGTTCCGATGCAATCGGTGCAATTAACCACTGATAAAGTTGTTGCGCGGGTTGCAAATAACCATTCCCCCGGCGGCGAAATGCATCGGTGAGTTGTACTCGTAGTTCGTTCGTAGTTTGTAAAAGTTGTTCTAGAATTTTGTATCTCGATACCGCGAGTCGCATTTGTTCCAGCGCCACCTGTTCCCTCTAAAGTAATCGCGCCTGTTCCTGTTGATTCCACAACCGCACCATTACTCAGAAAAATCCCCGTTTTTGTTGCACCGTCAAGACTTCCTCTGCCGGTAATATCAATCGTACCTGTCCCAGAATTAAGAGTTCCACCATTAAGCTGTACTGTTCCTATAACTTCACCGCCAAAGCTTCCCGGTTTTATCGAAATATTACCCCCATCCGTCAAAATTTGCGACTCTGAATTCATCACAAATTGGGCAACTCCTGAATCTCGCTGGGCTGCTACTGCATTTTCATCATTAATTGTGGCGCTAAAGTTGCCCCCCGCTAAGTTAATTACCACATTATTATTAATCGTGATACTTTTGCCCGCTTGCAGCGTTAACGTGCTAATGTTAAACACATTTTACGAAGCTTTATATTATAGAGCATATCTAAATGATTGGTGAAATTTATGCCAGTTTTCAGTTCCCAGAGTGGGTTAGGGCGATCGCAGATTTAACTCCTGAAAGGGTTCTGCATCCTCATCCAGGGTGATTGTCCCCGGTTGGGCGGGTTCCTGATTGATTCGTAATGTAAATGTTCCGGGTGATAACCGTTCCAGATAATAGACGCCTGCACTATTCGTGACTGAAAATTCTCGTTGTTCGCCATCGGCGCTAATCGCTTCTACCCTCGCCCCAGCAACGGGATTTCCGGCGGTATCTGTAACTACCCCTTCCTGTACATTTAAACTCGCCACCAATTCTAGGCTATAATTGGCTTCATTCGAGGTTAAGGATACCCCATCATAACGCCCACGCAAAAGCAAACCCGGTATAATCGTAGTCTGTAGCTGGGCAATCCATCCGGAACCCTGAGAACCCAACCCATAGCCCAACTGAGTTTCCCACAGATAACTCCCATCTGGCGATCGCGCCTTGGATCGATAACGCCAGCCAATTGTGGCTAAATTATCCCGGCGCTGGAGGTTGCGGGTTTCATAACTCAGCAGTGCAGAATAACCATCACCCAGAAAACGCCGCGATAGATTATAATTCAACTCAGACCGAAACCCCAACTCATTCCCCTGATGATTCAGTTGTAAAAATCCTAACCGTTGCGTCGCATTCCAGCGCCAGCGATTTTGGTCATCAATTGTCGCCCGGGCAAAGGTAAAAAAACCACGACGACTAAACCCGGTTTGCATCCCCACCGCCGTACCCTCGCGACTATTATAGGTTCCCAACACCGTTAAACGGGGAAACACACGCCAATTCAGGTTAAGCCGTTGGGAGAAGCGATCGCTATTGAATTGTAAACTAATATTAGACGTCGGTTCATAACGCACATTAGCATTAATATCCCAATCCCCCTCTTGATCTGGACTCAACACCGACGCCGCCAATTCCAATGGTATCCCTTTGGGGAGAAAAAACACATCAGCCAATCCCCTCGCGCTTTCCTCATAAATCCCACCCACACCTACAGTCAACGCTTCCGATACACCCCAACGTTGGGCAATTCCTCCCTGAAAATCTTGCCATTCTCCCACAAAATTTTGACGGTTCAATCCAGGTAGTTGATGGGAAAAACCCGCCGAAACAATCATCGCTGAAGCCCCATCAGGAATTTGTCCCGGTACCGTAGAAAACGTCGCCTCCCGCACCTCCGGTTGAGCAGAAAGGCGTCCTTGGGGATATAATAAAATGCGATAATTCCCTAACCTTTGCCCCTCAATCGGCACCTCCTCAAACCGATAAACACCCGAAGAATCCACGAGAACTTCAGCCAAAACGCGATCGCTAAATCCTTGCGTCAGCCGTACCAACGTCCCAGGTTCCGCTTCACCCACAATAGTTCGCCCCACCTGCGACGCTTGCAACCGTTGTCCTGGACTAAATCCACCCCCACCAAACGTCACCGGAGGTGTAAATCCTTGTCGTTGAATCGTGGTTACGCCCCAATAATTCCCCCTTCCCTGACTCCGCCAAAACGTCGGCTGAGAACCCACCACATAATCCGCCCCATCGGTTTGTCGCAAATACTGGGCTTCTGTGAGACTCCAACTCGGCGAGTCTAACAAATCCGGTTGATTCACCCTGACATACCAACTTCCCGATAGTAATGTTCCCACCGCCGCTAATTCTCCCCGATACCGTAGGGACGAAGACTCACCCAAACCCGACACTGACTCTGATCCTGTCGCCGTAATCCGTTCCTCAATCGCCGTTAGAGTAAAATCTGTCGGGGCGATTCGGGGTAAACCTTCCAGTTGAACTGGGGTTTCTGTCGCCGCAATCCCCCCGGTTTTTTGTCCCAACCAAGGTGGATTCAGGATAATCGCATACTCATTAATATCAAATTCTGCGGGAACACCGAGTAACGTTTCCACCTCTTGAATCGACAAAACCAACCCCAACTCCGGATCATTCCGTAACTCCTGGGGATTGAGGCGAGTAATCAATCCAGGCGATCGCACGTCTAATTGTCCATCCGGTAAAGGTGTCACCTCCAGCTTCAACGCCTGAACCACCGCATCGTAAGGAATCAACCAATTCTCAAACTCAACCGCTTGGCTACCATCTTCTTGTCCCCGCACCAAAACACTAAAAATCACCGGGCGCCCACCGACATTCACTCCCACCGGAAAAACCGTAAAGTTATCGGAAATTTCGATAACCGGAGTGACTGAATCCTCCCTCTGTGTTTGACCGATTAAATGCGGAGCAAGACTGGAATTGCTTTGAGAAAAAGCTTTAGCCGCTATTCCTACAATCAGACCCAGCGCGATCGGGATTTGCCACCCAAAAGAATATATCACGTAGGGGCGCAAGGCTTGCGCCCAAAAAACCCTAATCCACCATTTTAGCTGTCTCACCCCAATCAAATATTGCCGACATTCTTCCTGTACGGTATCCATGACGGCTGATGATAACGAAAACTTTTCCCCCCACCCAACTTCAATCAGATTTTTGTTAATTTACAGAACTTAACCGCCCCAAAAACAGTGAGAATAATTCTCAACTACTAACGGATTTACGTCAATCCAGCGATTTGGTAGAATTAAACATCTGGGGAAGTCTGTCCAAATTTCTTCCAATCCTGGACATCATTCCCCAAAACCATTGAAATAGCATCAAAATAAATCCAACTTAGCCTCAATCCCCCTCAAAACCCGCACCACTTGGATGCATATATTTTTGTAAAAAACACAGATTATTTTTGACATAACCCCCTTCTCCTGGTATAGCGAACAAACCCAAATAAACAGCAAAAACAAAGCCCATCGCCTCCCCGACTCAAACCCCACGTACCCTCTGCGTTCCTCTGCGCCAACCTCTGCGCTCCTCTGCGTTAAAAAAGATCAACCTCTCGACACCACAAGATATACCGTAGGCACTGCCCACCAGCCAAAACTTCAGAACCAATCGGCTCAACCACGCGATCGCGCCTTATTTACCGTGTAGGAATCATCAAATCAACACCAAACGGTTGTGTACGTCGCTCATCATCTTCAGCCCAGATCAACTCACCCGTGATCTGATATTGACCCGCCGCTAATTGCCCTTCATCAGGATAATTCAATAAAAACTGACGCTGACTCTCAGCCACAATCCCCGTTGGTTTCAAACTCCCCGTCTCCACCACCGTATCTCCCTGCTGCAGAGTCCAACTCACCGATGCTCTAGCTGATGCCATTCCAGTATTTTCAACCAATACTTGAATTTGGTCTTGTTCAGAATTCCAACTAGCACTCTCCACTGCCAAACTTGGTGATAAATCTCCCTGACGTACATAAACCGTTGTGCCAATTCGTGCGGTTAAAGCGACAGAATTACCACCACTATCCGTTGTTTCCTGAAGCGTTTCCGTAAAAACAACCGCTCGATATTCCCCGTCTGGTAAACTGGGGGGAAAGCGAGTAATTAAACGGATGCGTCGCTGCACTCCCGGTGGTACAGTTAATTCTCTAGGTGAAAATTGCAGGTAAGGGGTTAAATCGCTGGGGCTAGAGTCCAAGAGTTGAAACCCATTATCGCCATAGGTAAAAGGTTCCGCGTAAATTCGCCCCCGAAACGGTTGATTACTGGTATTGGTAACATTAATAATTGCCTGAGCTTGACCCCGATTGGCTTGGGCTTCAATCACTAAGGGTGACACACTCATCTGGGCTTGCGTCGCACCTGCATAGAGTAAAGCCGCAGATAATGCCCAGCGACTGAGGCGAGTCACGGTTGGCAAGACGGAATTAAAACCTAAAGTCATAGCCGTATCAGGGAAGGGTAGGGGTAGGGGATCTAACTTTTCACGGGAAGTCTAGAAACCTGATTCGGGGCGGGTGCGAGTCACATCTCTTGTGCAACTAAAAAGTTGTAGAGACGTTGCATGCAACGTCGGGGCGGGTTTAGTAAAATCTGGGTGCAACCGAAAAGATAGTGGTGAAAGTGAGCCCCTACAGAGGCGCCACATAACGTGAAAAGTCAGGTAGGGGGTAGGGGCGAGTCGCTGCACTAAGGTAAACGGGACAACTGATTAATCAACTCGACTCGCCCTGTTTTAAAATGAGAAATTAGCATCTTCCCCAACTAACCCTGATTCGGGTATCATTGGGGTCTTCTCGCGGAATTTGATCAGGGCTAAAGCCCTTACTACAAACCTCCTATGGAACAATTGTTAAAGTGACAGCATACTGATAAATTCCAGCTTCAAAAAATCCACCATCAACGCCCAAATCCACTTCCACGGTTTGTCGAAGGGGTTCGCCAGGGTTAGGACTCAAAGGAAAAATGGGCATGGATGGACTAGAACTACCGCCACCACCGTCAGCCGGACCGTTATAGAATGTTTGTGCACCTGGAACTCTTGCCCGTGCATCTAAAAAAGCATCTGAACCTGGGGGGAACGGACCTGGAGGAGGGGGGAACTCTGGATAATAATTCGTCAATTTCTTTTAACTCTCGCAATCTTTCCAGACTGGGGACAAATAACAATCGGGTTCACTGTCGTCCGGTATACCTTGTTAATCGGGCGCCTAATTAATTATTGGGCGGGCGCACGTCTGTGGGCGCAGGTCGCGTCATTAGTGTCAACTTAAGGTTAAACCGTGACTCAATAAGAGATCCCCCCTAGCCCTTCTTAAAAAGGGGGGAATAGTCTGATTTGGAAGCATCTCAAGGAAAACCTATAACTCATAAGAAACACATTTTGACACAGGAAATTGAGTAAAGGGCGACCCGATCCTCTGTAGGGGCGGGTTTTACGACTATCTTTTCGGTTGCATCTCAATGTGACTCGCGCCCGCCCTGTTTTTAGACTTGTTCCTTTGTGCCAGCGGCTCGCCCCAAAAGGAGAATTATTGACCATTGGGTAATGCGATCGCTCTGAGTAGGGTTGAGGTTTGAAGTGATGAGTATCGAGTCTATAGGTCAGCACATTTTCCCATGATAAAAGTATACCAAAAAAAAGGAGCGATCGCACCCAAAACCCAAAAAAATCTGTAACTGTTTGTGAGCATCAATAAACCATCTGTTCCATACGACGAAAATCTCGTTCAACTTCCGCCCACAGGGAACGGTTATGGGGGTCAGTCTTCAGGGCTTTTTTCAAATAAATTCTGGCTTTATTTAATTGTCCATCCTTAACCAAATACCGTCCCCAACATTGATAGGTAATCGCTTGCCACTGACGCACCTCTGGATCGTGGGGAATCCGCTGCGCCAACCCCTCCACCAGCGCGATCGCACGGGCAAATCGTTGTTCTTTGAGCAACTGCTGTAAGCGCTCGTAGGACGTCCATTTGAGCTGATATTCAATCTCCGACAGAGGGGGAATAGTCGGCGGTTTGGTTGGCGGCTTCTTTGTCACTGTAACCGTCTGGGAATCCTCAGCCGAGTGAGTTGTTCCCAACGGTTTAACCACATTCAGCAGCAGCTTATACGCCTGTGTCAACTCAATAAACTTGGTTTGAGCCAATTGATCGCCGACATTGACATCGGGATGACAGTGGCGTGCCAAACGCCGATACGATGCCTTAATCTCAGATCGAGAGGCTCCATCACTTAAACCCAACAATCGATAACAATCCGCCAGATTCATTTCCAGAACAAGCACTGATAGGGGTAGAGGCAGTATTTTAGAACTGCCCTACCGATTCGTCTATCTTATCCTGCTCTTTCCTCAATCACACGGTCAATCAATCCGTACTCCTTCGCCTCTTGAGCGGACATGAAAAAGTCGCGATCGATATCTTTTTCAATCTTCTCAACCGTTTGACCCGTCTTGTCGGCGTAGATTTGGTTTAGTTGACGCCGGATTCGCAAAATCTCCCTGGCTTCAATCTCAATATCCGTCGCTTGTCCACGCACCCCCCCAGAGGGTTGGTGAATCATGATCCGCGAATGAGGTAACGCTAACCGTTTCCCCTTTTTCCCAGCCGTCAGCAGGAAGGAACCCATCGACGCCGCTAAACCGACACAGATGGTGACTACATCCGACTTAATATGCTGCATGGTGTCATAAATCGCCATGCCTGCAGTAACTGAACCACCGGGAGAATTGATGTACAGATAAATATCTTTGTTGTTGTCTTCCGAATCCAGGTAAAGCATCACCGCGATGATCTGGTTAGTAATCTCATCATCGACTTCTTTACCCAGAAAAATAATCCGTTCTCGGTACAGACGATTGTAGATATCAATCCAATCGGTATAAGCCGAACCGGGAAGTTGATAAGGAACTTTGGGGACGCCAATAGGCATAATTTGCTCCGAATTCTAGAAAACGTTTTTAATGGTCTGTAGGGGCTCTTTTCACAACTATCGTTTCTTCTCTCACCCAGATGCGACTAAACCCGCCCCGATCAACTTTTTTCAGACGTGCCATGGCGCGTCTTTTTTGTAGGCAAGGGTTTAGACATTAATCTAGATGTTTTCCCGAAGCCGAACCACAAATACTCACCGTTGAGTACCAGATTAAGGATTAAGACGCACTGCCGGCTATCGCAGCCGGAACCTCATCGCTCTCTAACACACGATCAATCAAGCCATACTCTTTTGCCTCATAGGGGGTCAGGTACAACATCCGCTCCATATCCTTGGCAATCTTTTGGGCAGATTGACCCGTATTTTTGGCAAAAATATCCATCATGGTCTTTTTGTTGGCTAGCACTTCCTTGGCTCGAATCTGGATATCCGTGGCTTGACCCCGTGCATAGCTCTTGGGTTGGTGCAGCACAATAGAGGCATTGGGTAAGCTTGCCCGAGAGCCTTTTGTCCCCGCCGACAGTAGCATCGCCGCCATCCCCATTGCCGAACCAATACAAATGGTATGGATGGGGGGTTGAATGTAATTCATCGTGTCACAGATGGCAAAGGCTTCCGTCTCAAAGCCAATCGGTTCACCATCGTAACGGGAGGTTCCCGTAGAGTTGATGTAAATTTTAATCGGCTTGTCGGGATCGTCGTACTGCAAATACAAAAGTTCTGCCACAATCAGTTCGGTGACTTGTGGTACCAAGGGCAAACCCAGATAGACAATTCGCTCGTTGAGGAGCAGTGAAGGTAAATCGGGTGGCGGGGTTCGGTAGTTTTGCCGACCATAGTAGGTTGATTGAACTGCCTGAATCGGTTGTTTCATCTACGGTACTTGGGAATGCAATAATGGCGCTATCTTTAAAACATAGTAGCGTGAGTCGTGAAGTTGCCTGGGGTAGTTCTTTTCATCGATGGCGATTTGGGGTGTGCCATGAGCGACCCTGGCTCTAGACTAGTACTTATGTATTGCAGGAAAGTTACTATAGTTACCTCTTTTTACTGGCTTAGGAGTTTTAGACAATGAAAGTTGGTTTACACCCTGCCCTCAGCGATATCAATCTTGATGCCAATCAACCCAGTTCCCAGCGTCAGTTATCGATCGCGATTCGGGCAATCAGCCAATCACTGGATCAGTCGCTACCCTTGAATTTATGCTTAATTCTAGACCACAGTGGCTCGATGCATGGGCGTCCCCTAGAAACAGTGAAAAAAGCGGCGATTCAACTGATTGAACGACTCAAACAGGGCGATCGCATATCTGTGATTGCCTTTGATCACCGTGCCAAAGTGCTGGTGCCCAATCAAGCGATCGACAATACAGAAACGATGAAATCCCAAATCCGGCAACTGACTGCTGATGGGGGAACTGCCATTGATCAGGGGTTGAAACTGGGTATTGAAGAAGTGGCAAAAGGGAAAGCCGAAGCCGTGTCTCAGGTGTTTCTGCTGACGGATGGCGAAAATGAGCATGGAGACAATAAACGCTGCTTGAAATTAGCCCAACTGGCGGTGGAACACAAGCTGACGATCAATACCCTAGGATTTGGGGCGAATTGGAACCAAGATGTTCTGGAAAAAATTGCCGATGCTGGGAGTGGTGCGCTTTGTTATATTGAACAGCCAGAGCAAGCCGTGCAGGAGTTTGGACGCTTGTTTAACCGCATCCAAGCCGTCGGATTGACCAATGCTTACTTGTTATTTGAATTAATGCCCAAAGTGCGGTTTGCCGAATTAAAACCCATTGCCCAAGTCGCGCCGGATACGATTGAACTGCCTCTGCAACCCCAAGGCGATCAATTTGTCGTCCGCTTGGGAGATTTGATGACGGATGCGGAACGGGTGATTCTGGCGAACCTGTATTTGGGGCAACTTTCTGTGGGGTATCAGGCGATCGCGAAGCTACAAGTGCTTTATGATGACCCCGCTACGGGGGAAGAGGGATTAAAGTCGGAACAGATCCCGGTGGAGATTAACGTTCAGAGTACCTATCAACCGGCTCCCAACACGAAAGTCCAAAAATCAATTCTGGCATTAGCCAAATACAGGCAAACTCAAATAGCCGAAGCCAAACTGCAAAAAGGCGATCGGGCTGGCGCTGCCACAATGTTACAAACGGCTGCCAATACTGCGATCCAAATGGGAGATCAAAGTGCAGCTACTGTCCTCCAAACCAACGCCACTCGTTTACAATCTGGGGAAGAACTCTCAGAAGCCGATCGCAAGAAAACTCGGATTGTGTCTAAGACAATCTTGCAGGATTGATCCTAAATCCTGGTTAATACTCCTTTTTGGCAGGGACAAGGCATAAGGTATAAGGCATAAGGCATAAAGCCTTTAAGGTTCAGGGTGTCTGCTTTTTCTTCCCACGCCCGACACCCCACACCCCACACCCTGCCTACTATTCCTTACCCGCCTCTTCAAGCTATTGCCTATGGGTAAGACTTGAGTCAACAATTTTACAATTCTTAATATTAATTCTCATCATATCAGTTTACCCTAAGCATTTGGGACAGTTTTGATACGTTTTGGACGTAAAAATACACAAGTCGTTAACCTTAGGGATAGGAAATTTAACATGAGTACCAATCTAGCCACCCAGTTACGTGAGGGAACCAAAAAAGCCCACAGCATGGCAGAAAACGTGGGATTTGTCAAATGCTTTTTGAAAGGCGTCGTAGAAAAGAACTCGTACCGAAAACTTGTCGTTAATCTCTACTTCGTCTATTGTGCGATGGAAGAAGAAATGGAGCGCCATCGCCAACATCCGGTTCTCTCGAAAATCTACTTTCCCCAACTCAATCGCCAGAAAAGTTTAGAGCAAGACTTATACTACTACTACGGCGCAAATTGGCGCGACCAAATAGCGCCTTCAGCCGCCGGGAAAGACTACGTGCAACGAATTCGCGACGTATCCGCCTCTGAACCCGAACTATTAATTGCCCAGTGCTACACGCGCTACCTGGGAGATTTATCCGGGGGGCAAATCCTGAAAAAGATTGCTCAACGGGCGATGAATTTATCCGAGGGTGAAGGTACAGCCTTTTACGAGTTTCAAGAGATTCCTGACGAAAAGGCATTCAAAGCCAACTATCGCCAAGCCTTGGATGAACTCCCCATTGATGACGCCACCGCCGAACGAATTGTTGATGAGGCGAATGCGGCATTTGGCATGAATATGAATCTGTTCCAGGAATTAGAAGGTAACCTGATTAAAGCCATTGGTCAAATGCTCTTCAACACCCTAACCCGTCGTCGGAGTGGTGGTAGCACAGAACTGGCTACGGCGGAATAAACTCGCTGTAATACTGAGCGAGGCGGCACAAGTTATCCTATCTTCTTAATTGAAGTAGGATGATTTGTTCCGCATTAACATGATAGACTTTCAAAATCCTAATCTAACGCCTGGAATATTCCGAGGAGAAAACAATGACAACGACTACAGATTATCAAAGAAAAGGTAACCTCTGGCTCTTTAACCAGATGTACGGCTTTACCAGCTTTCCAAACGGTGAGGATTTTCAATCCGTTGGCAAAGCTGCACTTATTTGTGCTAAGGGAGATGGCACACTCGCTCCAGCCGAACGAGACGAGCAAATTAGCTATTTCAGCGCTCTGGGAACTCCCGAATCTGTGCTGAAAGAACTGGAAGTTTACGAAGCGAATGATGATCTGGCGTAGCTGCTTGCGAATTCTTCTGAGCGAATAAAAAACTTGGTACAAAGAGATGTTGTTTATCAAGCGATTAAAGCTTCAGCAGCAGACGGTGAGTTGAACGAACCGGAACTGGATAAAATCTCTCAAATGGCTGAACTGTTAGGGGTGACGTCTGAAGTAGTGGAGCAATTAGTAGAACTTCACAAAGAAGAAGAACAGCTTCGTCAAAAGCGGATTAAACTGCTTTACCCGAATGGAACACCTTATTAAGATTATTGCAGGGAACTTTCTTAGTACAGCGGAGAGAATTTATGCCTAGGTACTTAGCTGTCGCCATAAAGGTTAGGACATTTTCGACTGTTCCCTATTCCCCGTTCCCTGTTCCCTACCCTCACCACAAGACGTATTCAGCAACCCCTAAAAAAAGACCAGCAGAGTAACTATCAAGAGGAACCCCAAAAGATTGGGCCAATAAAGCAGTTTGGGAATTAGGCTATCTTTATACTCAAAAGCCGGAAGACTAAGCCGCGAGGAGCACAAACGTGCATTAATTGCCACCAGCAAAATCAATAGATACAACGCAAAGTAAAAATAATCAATGTACAAAAGACCGGCGGCAAGAAGATTTTGTCTCAGATTAATCTGATCAAGAATCACAATAAACAGAAACGCTCCTGTTACCTCAATTGTCTCTAGGGGACTCAGGCGGTTAACGATACTCTGGATGAAGAATAGCAAGACAGCAATGATTGCTGGCGTTAGCATGTTAGTAATGAATATGGTTAGGAAATCTTTTTCAATGAGAATAGTAAAATAAAGTTCGGGAAAATTTGGGTCTTCCGTACTTAGTGTGCTAAACTATTAAAATAAACCTTAAAATAATAAGATAAAAATGGCAAGGATAAAAAGAGAAATGACTAAGCTCCTAAACCTGCCGGGAGTTATAGCAGAAAATATCCAAGATGCTGAAG
>NZ_JAVJZI010000121.1:0-7556 GCF_040223135.1 Coleofasciculus sp. G3-WIS-01 | reverse complement strand
ATATTGTCCGCGCCATTGTCCCCACCGGGAAAAATCAAGGAACGCACATTGGGCGAGTGACAGTGAGAGCTGGTCGAGTCTTTGACTTGACTACAGCAAAAGGGAAACTGCAAAGCATCAACTGGAAGTATTTCGAGCTAATCTGGAAAGCTGACGGTTACACTTATGTCCACAAAGGAAAGAAATGTCCATTGATGCGAGCGATTAGAGGAATAGCGATCTGGTGCAAAAGCGGAGTTGATCTGAGTTTTTGGCTGGGAGGAACTTCAGATTAAATCACATCTGGATGTTGAGCCATGCGCCGTCGCCGCCCACGCCGCTTCAGCCATTCAGTAGCATCATCGATGAAGGAATACACCACCGGCACTACCACCAAGGTTAACAGGGTGGAGAGTAAAAGTCCCCCTAGAATTACGGTAGCGATGGGGGAATAGGCATCCATACCGATTTCTGGAAAGAACGCCAGCCGCACAATTACGATAACGGTGGTGAATGTTGTCATGGTAATCGCTTTTAACCGGACAGGACCTGCCATTCGGATCGCCACATCGCGGGGAACCCCTTCTTCTCGTTTAGCGAGGATTAACTCTAGCAGCAGAATTGCTGCGGATAGAGACAAACCGGATAGGATAATAATGCCCAGAATTGAGACGCTTGAAAGGGTTTGATCTGCCAAAATCAATCCGCCGAAGACACCGACTAATTGCAGGGGAACCGACAGCATCATCACCAAAGGTTGAATGAAAGAGCCAAACTGAATGACGAGAATTAAATAAATTAAAATCAGCGATACAATCAACCCTTTAAGCAAACGGTCAAACTCGATCATCATATCCGTCATGTCACCCATGGAATCAATACCATAACCGGGCGGAAATTGTAACTCCATTCCCGCCCGCATTGCGATCGCCATTGATAAATCCATGGAAGCAGGATCGCCTTTCCGGTAGTAGCCGTTGACGTACACCACCCGTTTACCATTAATATGCTCAATCAATGTGGGACCATTATGCCGTTCTAAGGTAGCAACGGTTTTTAGGGGAACCTGTTGTCCCATCGGTGTCGTAATGTACGTGTTTGCCAGATTGCTCAGGGTGCCACGTTCTTCCTCCTCATAGCGCACCAGAATCGAATTTTGCCGCAGGTTGGGACGGTTATAATAGCGGCGGGTAAAGCCACCTGTGAGGGCGTAGCGGGCTTGTTCTGCCACCATCCGCACATTCATTCCCAGTTCTTCGGCGCGGCGGCGATCGATTTTGATCTGATATTCTGGCTGAGTTAGGGCTGAACTGGTTTGGGGCATGACTAAACCGGGCGTATCTTCAGCGATGCGGAGTACATCTTTAGCTAAACGATGGAGTATATCTAAATCCTCACCATATACCGCTAGCTGAATCGGAGCCGCAGACGTTGCCATTACGTCAACACCCATCTCCTTTAAAGCAATGCGGCGCAAACCTGGAATAGTACGGCGGGCTTCGGCTTCGACGCTATCCATAATGTCCCAGATGTCACGGTTGCGATCGTCCTTGAGGGTGACAATCACAGAGGCGGAGTTAACGCTGCCCATACTGTAACCGCTGAAATAGGTACTATTACGGGTCAGTTCAAACCCCGTTTGGGAGGACACTTTGTCGATGTCCGGTTGGGCGAGTAAAATCTGCTCAAAGCGATAGGTACTCTCGTCAGTCTTAGCAAAAGACGTGCCAGGTTCCATCTCCAGCGATGCCATAAACTGACCCGAATCCCCCAGCGGCATCATTTCTTGAGGCACAAACGGATAAAGTGCGATCGCAAACACAATAGCAGATCCTGCGATCGCCAGCGTCACCTCCCGATTGTTCATACAGCGCTCCAGCAGCCAACCATAGCCCTGCTCTAGTTTCTCAAAGCCTACCCGCACCGGGGTCAACAGCCACTGTAACCACGTCTGTCGTTGGCGTCTTTGCTGAGGTGGCTTGAGTACAAATGCTGCAATTAGGGGAATCAGCGTTACCGACACAATCAGCGAGGCGATAAAAGCAAACACCATGGGCCACACAATGCCCACAAACATCAATCCCGTCAACCCTCCTGCCAAAATCGTTGGCAACAATGCTGCAATCATCACACAACTTGCCGCCGCACTTGCCAGAAATACCTCCCCCGTTCCCTGAATTGCCGCTTGTCGGGGGCGTAACCCTTCCCGTAGTTTCCGATCAATGGAGTCGATGACGATGATGGAATCATCCACCAGTTTCCCAATCGCCATCATCATGCCAATCAGGGTGGAGGAATTAAGGGACATCTCGATGGGAATAAAAGGCAAGGTGGAGAGAGCCAGAGAGGTAGGGATGGAGATCATGATCAGCGCCGTGGCGCGGAAATCTTCTAAAAAGATTAAGATCACCACCCCGGCGAGCAACACGCTGATCAGCAGCTCTTGGAAGGTACTGTCGAGGATAATGTTGACCAAATAGGAGTTATCATAAGCTTCTGCAAAGCTAAGACCCGGATACTCTGCCTGAATCTGCTCCAGTTCTGCCCGTACCTGTTTGATCACCTTCGGGGAACTCGAATCCGGCTTCTGGATCACATTCACGGCTAAAGCTGCCTCGCCATTGTAGCGGTAGCCACTGCGCCGTTCCTCAAACGTATCTTCTACGGTAGCCACATCTCGGACGTAAACCACCTGCCCATCCTGCTCCAGCACCGGGTAATCCATCACATCCGCCGCACTCAGCGCCCGTTTATCCACCCGCACCAGGATTTCCGAGTCACTCTGCGTCAGCACCCCAGCCCCTTGGCTGACGTTATTGGCATCAATTGCATCCCGCACCTGCAAAATCGATAACCCGTAAGCGGCTAGCTTCTGTCGATCCACCACCACCTGAAGCTGTCGCCGATAGCCACCGAAGATGGATACAGCCTGGACATTTGGCACTTGAGTTAGCCGATCAACCAAGGTGTTATCAGCAAATTCCCGTAGCTGCACCGGGTCCCATCCGTCTCCCTGTAGCGCCAACGTCAGCACCGGACGGTTCAGCGGATCAATCGGCAATACCCAGTAGGAACGGGAATTCAAGCCATCTAGCTCAATGTCTCCCTCAGCAGCCGTCATGATGCTCTGCACAGACTGCACCGCTTGATTGATATCGTCTCCCCAGGCAAATTGAATCGTCACTAAGGACATATCTTGCTGGGAGCTAGAGCGAATAAACCGCACATTGTCCAGCACCGTCAGCCGCTGCTCGATGGGCTTGCTGATATAGGTTTCAACTTCTGTGGGCGAGGAACCTGATGCCATGGTAACAATCGACACCAATGGACTTTCCACGTAGGGCATCATCCGCACCGGTAGGAGTATTAGAGTCAGTACGGACAGCACTAGCACCGCGATGTACAGAGCAGCGACAATTACCGGATGCTTAATCGACCAACGGGTGAGAAAGGTTTTGATCATGGCAGAGCTGGGGGAGCTGAATTTTCAAGGCATTATTGATTTTTGAGGCAAGTAGGGGCGGGTTTTACCGATAACGCTCCGGCTCAAACCACTAACTTAACTAAACCCGCCCTGACCAAGTTGTCACAGTTTACTTCACCTCAATATCAAATGTTTCTTGCCCAGACATAGCCGGATCAGTCGATTTCACCGCCATCATCCATTTTCCTTTCATACCCATGTTAGTCATCACCTTGTATCGTCCAGGCTGAGTATCAGGTTCTACCTTAGTCATGGCTGTCATTGGCTCCATGTCTTCCATTTCCATAGACAGATCGACTTGTAGATCCTCGACGGCTACAGGTTCATTGGTAGCGGGATCAATCACCTCGACCACGAATTCCGCATCACCCATCGGCACAGTGCCATCTTCAGGAGACACCATGGTGATGATTACGTCATTTTCGGCAGAGGATGCCATCGTTTCGGTTGTCGGAGCAGTAGCTGCATCCGTTTCTACTTCACTCTCCACTTGATTAGCACTACTGCAAGCGGTGGTTAAAACGCTGATTGTCAGCACGAGCAAAAGAAGTTTTTTCATGATCCTCACTACGTTAATTAGAATGAACAATCGTGGTCTTACAATGCTACTTAACCGGCACCGTGAGCAGAGTTTGACCCGCGTAATCGGGGTCTTTAACCTCGACCTTAATATGCCACTCTCCCGCCATGCCAAAGTGAGTTTTGACCTGGAACTGTCCGGGTTTGTCCGTTGGTTCTAGTTCCACCATTGTGGTCATTGGCGGCATATTGGGCATGGGCATGGTGACATCTACCGTCACATCCTTAGCGGGTAAGGGTTCCTGAGTCTTGGGATCACGCACTTCTAGGATGAGTTCAGCCCCCCCTGAGTTAAATCTCTTGGTGGGATCAGGGCGAACGATCGCAACCTCAATCTTGTCCTGACTACTATCCCCTAACATCGGTACGGGATCGCCAGTGTCATCCACCACCGTCACTTGAGCATTAGGAACCAGACGGCTATCCCCAGAGGTAATCACGCGATCGCCCACTTTAAGTCCCTTGGTGATTTCGATGCGATCGCCACTGCTCATCCCTGTCTCAACCACACGCCGCTGCGCCCGATTTTCCTCTATCATCCACACCGACTGCTCGCCATCGAACTCCGCCACGGCGTTTCGAGGAACCGATATCGTATTTGCCTTACGATTGGTGAGAATAGTCATATCCAAAAACTGCCCGGATAACAGACGCTCTTGCGGGTTATCCATCATCGCTTCAACTCTCACAGTGCGGGTGTCATTGTTGGTTTGCGGGAAAATGCTAGTAATCTCACCTGTCAAGGGCTTATCCGTTACGCCCGGCATCTCGGCTTGAATCGGTGTACCCACACTGATATATCCGGCATCCTGCTGTGCCACATTAGCCTGTAGTCGTACCTGGGAATAGTCCCCGATTTTCACCACGCCCATACCGGGCTGTACGACAACGCCCGGATCGACCATACGAGTTTGAACAATGCCGCTAATTGGGGATTGCAATGTGGTGTAACTTTGCATTACCGTCGCTGTACTCACCTCCGCTCGCGCTTGACCCACCTTGGCGCGATTTTGATCCACTTGGGCGATTAGCCTTGCCCGTCTTGCTTTAGCTCCCTTAATCGCCGCCTGTTTAGCATTCACTTCAGAGGCGACAATATCCAAGTCATCTTGGGCGATCGCGCCTTCGGCGACTAGGGTAGCAAAGCGATTCTGTCGTAGCTGTAAATAATCCAGTTCGGCTTGCAAGCGGGCAATTTCTTGGGTTTGTTCTTCAATCTGGACTTGGCTCGCCCGTAACGAGGTTTCCATCGCATCCGCTTCCGCCTGGGCTTCTGCCAATTCCGTCGAGCGTTCGGTTGCATCCAGTTGAGCCAACACTTGTCCCGCCTTGACGCGATCGCCGGGATAAACTGAATAGTTTGTTAGTTGTCCTGCAACCCGTGGATAGACAACTACTTCCTGATAGGGCATAATCGATCCGGTGTAGGACACATTTGCCTCAAATTCTTCAGGCTGCACCACCTCTACCGTCACCGGAATCGGGTTAAACGCACCATTCACCTGCATCATGTCATCGTGAGACATCCCCGACATATCATGACCTTCCATCTCAGCCATAGAGTTAGTCGGTTTGATTTGATCGGTGATCAGGAAAATACTGCTGCTGAGTACGGCGAAGACTCCCAGACCGAATAAAACCCGTCCGTATTTCTTGCGGCTAAACGGATGTAGCCTTTCTTTGTCTGGTTTGGAGGTTAAATGGTCTGGATTTTCAGATGAAGCGTCTGGAGCGTTGGGACGATACTCGTTAGTATCCGAATGGGGTAGGGGAGGTTCCAGAGACATAAGACATTCAGTCTGGATCAGACTACTGAAGAATCGTATCTATATCAAAAGTATCAGTTAATTATGAAATCCGAATGAAATCCTGACTGGGCGGATATCTTAAGAGGAATTACACTGAACATTGGCATTTTTGGCTCGCCTAAACCCTTGATATACTGTAGGGTGGGCATTGCCCACCAGCCTTAAGTGAATGAGTAAAGGTTTAAAACATCTGCTGCACGGCGACTCTAGCCGCTAACCACTTTCGCACTACACTAGATTTATCGCACTCGCATTGTGGAACTGCCATGTCCTTCACGCAAGAGTTGGAAACGTCCGAAGAACTATGGGATGATATAGTCTTTCCCCCCAGTGACCTACTGAGTGACGAACCTCCTTTGGAAACTGACTTGCATCGCCTACAAATGACATTGCTCATCGCTTGTTTGGAATGGCTGTGGCGAGAGCGCAATGATTTCTATGCCTCTGGGAATCTGACGATTTACTATTCTCCCCGTCAGCGTAAGTCGGAGAAGTTCCGGGGACCGGATTTTTTTGTGGTGTTAGGAGTTGAACGCTTCCCGCGCCAAAGTTGGGTAGTTTGGGAGGAAGATGGGAAGTATCCCAATGTGATTGTGGAAATTCTTTCTCCCAAGACGGCGGCGACTGATCGAGGTTTAAAAAAGCAGCTATACCAAGATATTTTCCGGACTCCGGACTATTTCTGGTTTGATCCAAATAGCTTAGAGTTTAAAGGATTTCACTTAGTCGATGGGGAGTACGAGGAATTGCCCCTGAATCAGCAAGGGTGGTTATGGAGCAAGCAGTTGGGGTTATATTTAGGGATTTATGAGTCGAAATTGCGCTTTTTTAGTGCCGAGGGAAAGTTAATTCCCATACCCCAAGAAGTCGCTCAACAAGAACAACAACAGCGAGTGCAAGCCGAACAACAGTTAACCCAAGCCGAACAACAGTTAACGGAAATGGAATCGTTGTTGAATCGATATCGGGAACGGTTTGGAGAGTTGCCCGACTGAATTGGCTTTGGGAAAGGAGATTTTGGGCAAGCAAGGCGATCGCATTGCAGGCAACGTCTGGAACCAAATGATGTGTCCTAACCGCTATGGCGATTGCTATATGTACGATTGTTGAAGGGGTTGAGCGCTTTTGTCCACTACCCGATCAGGTTTTACGCCCTGTGTCGTACATCTGCATGGGGAACTTCAGTTGAGGGGTGAAGCATGAATGGACGTGAAGGAATAGAGGAGCGGGGTGATGTCGGTGAGGGGTCTGACCCCTGAGAAAGCCAGCCGTATCGTTACTGGCACATGGCTCAGAATCTCACAAAAACCCCATCGCGGAAGCCCACGATGGGAACAGAGTTTCCCGGTTGACACTCCACCTAACTGGAGAGTTTAAACTTGAAGTAGAGTCCCAAACCCAAGCAAAGAATTAATGGTGAGGTTTTAATTATGCTCAAGCATCTAACATCTTGGATGCATCAACAGTCGCGTCCCCTGCTCTTATCGGGTGTTGCTGTAGTAGGGGTATTGGGAGCGACATATTTGACAGTCGAGGTGTGGGGAAAAAGCACCAATAGCCTAGGATTGACACTCCCCGCCCTATAAGTGCGGGGATTCTTAGTTCCGCGACACACCTTACAATTATCTATCCTTGCGGCAATACTTAAACCAAACACCCGTAGAAAACTACCAAGTATTGAGCCTAATTTAGATAACTCCAGAGGG
>NZ_JAVJZI010000119.1:0-45613 GCF_040223135.1 Coleofasciculus sp. G3-WIS-01 | reverse complement strand
GCCAAATTGTTCACATAAATAAAAGATTAAATCACTCCCAAACCTAAGCAATCTGTCTTTATGACTTAAAACCAACCGTTCAACTTGATAGGTGGTAATTAGTTTGATCAAACGAATTAATCCCTTTTTCCGATAATTCATTCCCGAGCCTAAATCTTGTATAATCTCAAAGTTCCACCCCTTAGATGCACAATAACTTTCTAAGACTAATACTTGTCTTTTTAAGTCTTCTTTTTGGTCATGAGAACTGCAACGAGCATAACCAATTGTTAAAGACGAATCATTTTTTGTTCCTAATAATTCAGAAACGTCATATCTGCGATGTCCACCGGATGTCCTCATCGGTTTGAGTTTCCCTTGTTCCTCCCATCGCAACAAGGTTCGGGTTGAAACCCCTATCAATTCTGCTGCTTGACTAGCACTTACCCAATTGGACATAGGAGCGAATTATCCTGACATGACTCTTCTATAATAGCAGAATTTGTCAGATTATGTCGGTATCTGTCAGGATTTTTTGGGGCAGTTGTCGAACCCGTTAAAACGGGTTTTAGCTTTCAGCCAGAACTTTAGTTCTTGGCTGGCTGGCTCACAACAACTGTCTAACATCAGAAACTTTCCCATTAACCGCCGCCGCGACTACCATAACTGGACTCATCAACAGGGTGCGCCCCGTGGCTGAACCTTGACGCCCTTTAAAATTGCGGTTCGAGGAGGATGCACTAATCTGATCCCCTTCTAACTTATCCGGATTCATCGCCAAACACATGGAACATCCCGGTTCACGCCACTCAAACCCCGCCTCTACAAAGATTTTATCCAATCCTTCGGCTTCGGCTTCTTTTTTGACTCGTTCTGAACCAGGGACAACAAATGCCTTAACGCCTTCCGCGACTCGCTTTCCTTGGGCAAATTGGGCGGCTTCGCGTAAATCCGTCAATCGTCCATTGGTGCAGCTTCCGATAAAACAGACATCTACTTTAGTTCCCTGAATCGGCGCACCGGGGATAAGCTGCATATAACGATACGCTTCTTGTGCGATCGCGCGTTCCGATTCGGGTAAACTATCAGGCAAAGGAATCGCTTCATTTACGGCAATTCCCTGTCCCGGTGTAATTCCCCACGTCACCGTTGGCGCAATTTCAGCCGCATCAAAGGTAACGATATCATCATAAACAGCATCGGCATCAGAACGGATACTCATCCACCATTCCACCGCTTTATCCCAATCTGCCCCTTTTGGCACAAAATCTCGACCTTTGAGATAGTCAAACGTCACCTGATCCGGATTAATATAACCACATCGGGCGCCGCCTTCAATGGACATATTGCACACCGTCATCCGTTCTTCCATCGTCATCTGCTCAAAGGTCGTGCCAGCATATTCATAAGCGTAGCCAACTCCACCTTTGACCCCTAACTTGCGGATGATGTGTAAAATCACATCCTTGGCGTAAACACCGGGAGGGAGTTTCCCATTCACTTCAATTTTGCGAACTTTGAGTTTAGACAGGGCTAGGGTTTGAGAGGCGAGGACATCACGGACTTGAGATGTACCAATCCCTAACGCGATCGCACCAAAAGCGCCATGAGTCGAAGTATGGGAATCCCCGCAGGCGATGGTCATTCCGGGTTGGGTTAATCCCTGTTCTGGGGCAATCACATGAACAATCCCTTGATTCCCCGATCCTATATTATAGAAGCGAATCCCATAATCCTTACAGCTTTGCTCCAACACCTGCATCATCTCCTCGGCTAAGACATCAGCAAAGGGACGCGCCTGGTTTTCGGTGGGAACGATATGATCGACAGTCGCCACCGTGCGTTCGGGATACAGCACCTTCAATTCCCTCTCGCGCAGCATCCCAAAGGCTTGGGGACTGGTAACTTCGTGGATTAAATGTAAACCAATAAATAGTTGAGTTTGACCCGAAGGCAGAGTACCGACGGTGTGGTAGTCCCAAACTTTATCGAATAGTGTTCTCTCGCTCATTTGCAAAAGGTCGTTATAAATAGCATTTAAGGATAATGACCAATCATCTATGGGGATAGATGCTTTAGTCTTCTATTTTATAGCGAGTCTGACATTTTCTGAGATCTGTTAATCGCAGACAAACGTAGAGACGTTGCAAGTAACGTCTCTACATCGACACCGCCCAATGAAATCGCTTATGAGCGAGGAGACTGCATCTGACGCGCCATTTCCAGGAAACTACTCATACTTGGACCCGGACGCCGCCGACCACTGTTAGCTTTGAGTGGCAATAAGTTGTTTGGCGCAAAGGTTAGTCCTGGTTGAGGCTCGGCTTTGCCATTGCTAGCTGCTGCGGGTGTCGCTTGGGGTGCAGCTTTTTGCGGTTTGGCTTCTGGTGCTTTAGCGGCTTTAGCTGCTGGCTTCTTCGCTGCTGGCTTTTTCGCTTCCGCTTCTGGGGCTTTGGTTGCTTTAGCGGGTTCCGGTTTCTTTACTTCCGGTTCCGATTTGACCGCCCCAATATCGTCTAGCTCCAAAAAGTAGTCTTTACTTTTTTTTGTTTTCGGAGCTTCTGACGATTGGTCTTTAGATTTCTTGTCACCTTTTAAAAAACCGAACATTTACCGATACTCCTGTCCTTAGAAACAACTTAACAAATTTGCCAAATAAAGATAGATGAGAACAAACAACGCTAATGTCTGCCATTTCTGATTGTACAGGCAAAACGCTACCTCAATCAGTTTGGTTAGCTTTCTGGCTTGGGGCTGAACTCTGCCAACCGCTTAGCTTAGACTTATAAGTCCTAAGGCTTTTTGGCTCATTTTACTACTCAATGGGAATTAACTTGTCTGGCAATTGAAGGGTCTTATTTGCCTCATAATTTAAAGGCTTTCAATTTATCATCCAAACTCCAGTAGAGAGGTCAATAACTATTTTTATTTTACCGTTTAATGGTAGTTTTTCGCTAACTCAAATACGGCTTTTGATGACTTGACAGCAATTGATAAGGCTATCCGTACTCCAGGTTGATCTTTTCTGGGATAACGCTGCTCTATACATCGCCGTCAGATTAAAATTATGAGTTTTGAAGGGGGATTAGTGCAAGGTTTCGCTAACTTTCTTTACAAAAATTCACAATCTGACTAAACAAATAGTCTACTGGCGTGACACGACTAAAAAGGTAGCCGCATTGTCTACTACCGCCAAATGGCATCAGCCACCCGACAGACATCGTGCATTTCAGAAACGTCGTGAACCCGAAGAATATCAGAGCCTGAAGCAATAGCCGCACAGCAAGCCGCCGCCGTTCCCCAGACCCGTTGCTTGGGGTCAGGTTGGTTAAGAATGCGACCGATAAAACTTTTGCGAGACACTCCGACTAAAATTGGCACACCGAGGGAACGAAAGGCAGAAAGTTGCTGTAGCAGTTGTACATTTTGCTCGGCGGTTTTGGCGAACCCAATACCCGGATCAATGATTAGGCGCGATCGCACAATTCCTGCATTGATAGCCGCCCGAATTTGACCCTCTAGAAACTGGTAGATTTCGTCGATGAGATTGTGATAATCGGTCAGCTTTTGCATCGTTTGGGGGGTTCCCCGAATATGCATCAAAATGATCGGCACTCTCAATTGAGCAACCACAGGAAACATATCCGGGTCAAACGTACCACCGGAAATATCATTGACCATATCCGCACCCACCGCCACTGCTGCTTTCGCGACAGAGGATCTGGTGGTATCCACGGAGATAGGAACAGACAGCGAGGAACGCACCGCCTTGATCACAGGTAGTACACGCTGGAGTTCTGCGGCTTCCGAAACCTCCTCAGCCCCCGGTCGCGTTGATTGTCCGCCAATGTCGAGAATATCCACACCAGCATCTACCAGCCGCTGAGCTTGTGTCAAAGCCGCCTCTGGGGTATTAAACTCCCCCCCATCACTAAAGCTATCCGGCGTCACATTCAAAACGCCCATGAGATAGGTGCGTTCTCCCCAGCAGAAAGAACGATCTCGGATGGTTAGTTGTCCTTTGTCATTCGTCATTTGTTCTTTGTCATACTCGCTTCCCGAAAAGAAGCAAGTTACCCATCAACAATGAACCATGAACTATTCATAATTGACAATTCGGGCAAATCCCCCAGGATCTAGACTGGCTCCCCCGACGAGTACCCCATCAATTTCAGATTGCTTCATAATCTGATCAATATTCGTCGGCTTGACTGAACCTCCGTATTGAATTGGCACATCGGCGACTTTTAGTTGAGAGCGAATCAAACCAATCACCTGATTCGCTTCCGAGGCTTCACAGGTATCTCCTGTACCAATTGCCCAGATGGGTTCATAGGCGATCACTAGTTGTTGCTGATCCACATCCACCAAGCCTTCTATGAGTTGCTTGCTGATGTGAGATTCTGTTTTTCCCTTATCCCGTTGTTGCTTCGTTTCACCGACACAAAGGATGGGAATTAACCCATGACGCTGGGCGGCGAGGAGGCGCTGGTTTACGGTTTCGTCCGTTTCCCCAAAGTACTGACGCCGTTCACTGTGACCAACTATGACATAACGTAAGCCGAGTTCGGTCAACATCGCTCCAGAAATTTCACCGGTGAAGGCGCCTTCATCAGCCCAGTGGATATTCTGCGCCCCTAACTGCACACGGCTATTGTGCAGATTTTTGGACATGACTCCCAAGTCTGTAAAGGGAACACACAGAACAACTTCCCGCTCTGGGGGTGTTTGCTCCAGCTTGGGCATAAAGTCTTGTAAAAACTCAGAGGATTCCCTTTGAGTCTTGTACATTTTCCAGTTACCGGCAATGACTATTTTTCGCACAGCTTAAATAAAATCGTCTCAAACTTGATGCATCCTTAAGTTTATAGCCTTGAGGCGCAATTGACAGAGCCAAGTTAGCTGTTTTAGATCACCAATCCTTGTCTAACTCGTACTGCATCAATGGTCTAGCGATCGCTAGGTGACTGGGATTTGGGGTAGATGGGGGAGATGAGGAAGCTATAATTCCTAATAGTATCGTACCGCTTTCACCATAAAGGTTAGGATGAATGGCACTTACTTAAGGCTGGTGGGCAATGCCCACCCTACGGTATATCAAGGGTTTTGGCGATCCCCAAATGCTTAGCCATGAGAAAAATGTTTGGCTGGGCTTTTGTGGGATTGGTAATTTCTGGCGGTTTTAGGTCAGATCTTGCCTTTCAAGCTCAGGAGTATTATCCTATCTCCGTTAGTCAAGGGACAAATCGTTCTAAAGATACTCCTGGAGGCGGGGAAGCCTGTAGAGACGCAGCCTGCGACGTTTTGGAAGTAGAGGATGAGGAACTTATCAAGTATTCTTACTTGTCACGGGATGTGGAAAACCTCTCGGCAAACTTCTCTCCTACCAGGAGAGAGGCTTTGGTTTTTCCCCCTTCCCAGACATTATTGAGCGATACCCAAAATGTCACCGTCTCTGAATCAATGAGTTCTGCAGCTGATGAGATCGAACAGTTTCAACAGGTCATGGAATGGGCAATTGTCCAACACCTGCATGAGCAATCCCTGGCTGATATTATACAGGCGATCGCACACCAGTTTGTGGGGACACCCTATAAGGCAGGCTTATTAGACCAGTCAGCAGCAGAAACCTTGGTGGTGACGCTTCAGGAATTTGACTGTGTGCTATTTGTGGAAACAGTACTCGCGATCGCACGAACTATAGCGCGACAGGATTATTCCTATCCCACCTTTGTCGCTCATATTCAGGATCAGCGTTACCAAAATGGTCAACTCCATGGCTATTGTAGCCGTTTGCATTATTTCTCAGCCTGGATTCATGACAACCAGAAACGGGGAACAGTCACAAATATTACCCAGGCGTTGGGAGGAATCCCGCTAAATAAGCGGCTTAATTTTATGAGTACCCACCGACATCGTTATCCCCAACTCGTGAATAATCAGGCAAATTACGACTGTATTTTAGAGATGGAAGCTCAGCTCAATGCTGTCTCCTTAGAATATATTCCTACCGATCAGGTTCACCACAGCTATAATCAGTTACAATCTGGAGATATTATCGGCATCGCCACGAATATTGCTGGATTAGATGTTACCCATACCGGATTCATTGATCGCCAGTCAGATGGTGGAATTCGTTTGATTCATGCCTCACCGGCTGGAGCGGTGACGATTTCCTCAGACTTACAGCAGTATGTGGGCAATATCAAGAACGCGATCGGTATTTTAGTCGTTCGTCCGAATGATTTGCGTTAGTGAGTGAGCCAACCTTTCCCTAGGATGAATATCAGGGATTCTCAAAGGATACTTTGAGACGGATTAAAGTACCGCCCCTGCGTGTCTTCTTAGAAAGCTTTTCCCCTTATTAAATAAGGTATTACTTTTGTGGATATCTACATTCTTGCCTTGTTGCTTATTGGCTCACTCCTCCTTTTGGTCACAATGGGTTCAGGCTGGATTAAGCGATTACCTCTTTCTTACGCTCTCATTTACTTAGTTGTTGGAATTTTTCTCGGTCCCCATGGAGTTGATCTGATTCAACTACAGCTCCGAACCGAATTTTTGGAGCGCGTCACAGAATTTGTTGTAATTGTCTCTCTGTTTAGTTGCGGCTTAAAAATGAATCGCCCTCTGAGACTAAGAGCTTGGAATTCAACAATTCGGCTCATCGCTTTTCTCATGCCGATTTCAATTTTTGCCATAGCAGTAATTAGCCATTGGTTGTTGAGCCTGAACTGGGGAGCCGCTGTTTTGTTGGGGGCAATTCTCGCACCAACTGACCCGGTATTGGCGTCAGAAGTCCAATTGGCACATATAGGAGATAGAGATGAGTTGCGATTTGGTCTGACTTCTGAAGGGGGATTGAACGATGCGTTAGCTTTTCCCTTTGTCTATTTTGGGATTTATTGGTTAGAAAACGACAATTGGCAAGTTTGGTTAAAGCAATGGATTGTTGTTGATTTAATTTGGGCGATCGCGGCGGGAATTGCTATGGGTATTTTGGTCGGCAAGGGAGTTATGAAAATTCAGCAGCAGCTCCAAAAATTTCGACCCATTGATGTGTTAATGGAGGACTTCCTTGGTCTGAGTATTATTTTAATAACCTATGCGCTGACAGAACTAATTAACGGTTACGGATTTTTAGCGGTATTCGTTGCTGGGTTAATGGTACAGCGGATTTCTCATAATCATAATCGGCGAATTTCTCAACTGGAATTCACCGAACAACTTGAAAAATTGATGGAAGTGGGAACTATTCTCCTATTAGGTTCCCTCCTGCGAATTGAGCCAATTATCGAATTCGGTGGCGAAGCCCTTCTCATCGCCGGGTTATTAATTTTTGTCATCCGACCTTTAGGCGCTTGGATTAGCACTACCAACTTAGGTTTTGCCAAGTCACCTCGCTCACGCTTTCACCCAGCAACCCGCTGGTTATTTGGTTGGTTTGGCGTTCGAGGAGTCGGCTCTCTCTACTATCTTTCCTATGCTCTTGGCAAGAGTTTAGAGGGAGAATTGGGTGCCAGAATTGCTTGGATAACGTCCATAACTGTTGTACTATCTATCATCATACATGGAATTAGTGCGACTCCTTTAATGAAGTGGTACGAGAAAACTGATCAGGGAAGAAGTTGAAATAAAGCGACGAGTTGTGGTGGAACAACCTTTTTAAGTCGAGCAGGATAAAAGAAAAGAATGGCTAAGGTTATTGCCCCCCATAAACCGGCAGAAGCACCTGCTCCAGAAGCGATACCAAACGCTAATGCCATCGGTAAGGCAACAACCGCCGCCGTTAACCCCCCAAGAATATCTCCTTGTACGTTATGAAAATGGATTTGATTGGTTATGTTCACGATAATTTTTCCTCCATTTAAAAATCAAGCTGAATTTATAGATGTTGAGTTAACGAAATAGCAATACAGGAATATTGCTACTTCTCAGCAGTTGGGCAGTGGTACTACCAATTACTAAATGTCGAATGCGGCTATGCCCGTAAGCGCCCATTAGCAAAAGACTGATATTTTGCTCGGTAATATAGTGAGCAATAGCTTTTTCTGGTTCACCTGCTATCAAGCTAAAAACTGGCTGAAATCCTCCTGTATACAACCATTCTTGAGCCTCATTCAGTGTGACCATTGCTGTTTGATCTGAGTTGCTTTTAGCCACCGTCAGCAGATGTATCTCTAAACTTTGAAAGACAGGAGAATCTCCTAAAAATTGCAGGATTTTTTTCCCACTTAGACTACCGTCATAGGCAACCAAAATGCGCTCAATCGGTTTAAATTCGCGGGGAGTAACTAAGCATGGCTTACTACTACTACGAATAATTCGATCTATATTGGCTCCTAAATGTCCCGATGCAAACTCTGCGGCTTCTCCCCGTTTACCTAAAACAATTAAGTCGGAATTTTCTTCAAATTCATGAAAGCAATCTACCAAAAATCCTATTTTGTTGGTTAAATTAAACTTTTCTACACCCTCAGCCTTGATAAATTTAGCTGCATTTTGTAAAATCAACCTTGCCCGTTGATTATTCAGCTTTGCTTTTTCATGTTCTAAATTAACCAACTCATTCAGTAGTTGTTCTGAAGCACCAAGTCCAATACTACCGCTTAAGTTTCCAGTAGACGCTACTTTTTGACTGCGAATATCAGTAACAAATAAAACATTGATTTGGGCATTGACTTTGGTAGCAAACCAAGCTCCATATTTATAAACATTTTCAGCAAAAGATGAGCCATCGGTACAAAGCAAAATAGTTTTCATTATGGTTTTAGCCCCTAAAAGTAAGAGATTTAAAAGGCAAAAATTTTACTGTTTTTTCAGGGTATCGGAGTTTTGATAAATTCCCAATTTATTCAGCAAGGTAGCACTAGCGTCATTCAGTCCAATTAGCTCCACTTCTACTCCATTGCGGCGAAATTTAAGTACCGCTTTATCGAGTACCTCCACTGCTCCCTGATCCCACAGGTGAGCATAGGTTAAATCAATGGTGACGCGCTCGACTAGTTCTGTAAAATCAAAAGACTCTAGAAACTCATCTCTCGATAAAAAGAAAATTTGTCCGGCTACTTTATAAATGCAATGAGAGCCATCGTCACTCAGCACTTTATCTACAAATACCAACTGGGCAATTTTGCGAGAGAAGAATACGGTACTCATGACAATGCCTGTCACCACGCCGAGGGCAAAATTACGGGTAAAAATTGTCACAAACATCGTTGTTAACATGACAGCGGTTTCAGTGCGGGGAATGCGCGGGATATTTTTGAAGGATGACCAGCGAAATGTACCGATTGACACCATAATCATCACGGCGACTAGAGTTGCCATCGGCATTTGCTTGACCCAATCTTGTAAAAACAATATGGCAACTAACAGGAAAACCCCAGACGCAAGAGTTGATAGTCTTCCCCGTCCGCCAGACTGCACATTAATCACCGATTGTCCAATCATTCCACACCCCGCCATACCCCCAAAGAAGGCTGTAACCATATTGGCGATGCCTTGCCCTTTGGCTTCTTGGTTTTTATCACTGGGGGTATCGGTGAGTTCGTCCACCAGTGAAGCGGTTAGAAACGAAGCTAATAAACCCACGATCGCTAAAGTCACCGAATAGGGCAAAATAATCCTGAGTGTCTCTAGAGTTAACGGGACTTGAGGCAGGGCAAAACTGGGTAGCGCAGTGGGTAACTCTCCCATATCCCCAACCGTGGGAACATCGAGCTTTAGTGCGATCGCGGCTATCGTCATCACCGCCAGCGCCACCAAGGGAGAAGGCACTGCTTTGGTAAAGCGAGGCAGAATGTAAATAATTGCCAGGGAAAGGATAGTTAACACATATACAGTCGGCGGCACATTCGTCAGTTGGGGCAACTGGGCGAGGAAAATTAACACCGCCAACGCATTGATATAGCCAATCATCACCGCCCTAGGAATAAATCTCATTTGGCGGCTCAGTTTTACCACCCCAAACAGAACTTGAAAGACCCCTGTTAACAAGGTTGCCGCTAATAGATACTGCAAGCCATGATCTCTGACTAAATCAATCATCAGCAGCGCCATCGCTCCTGTGGCGGCAGAAATTGAACCGGGTCTGCCTCCTAAAAACGCCGTCATGACCGCAATAATAAATGAGGCGTAAAGCCCGACTTTGGGATCTACCCCGGCAATGATCGAAAAGGCGATCGCTTCCGGAATCAGAGCCAGCCCCACAACTGCTCCTGCCATAATGTCGCGCTGAGTGTTAAAAAACCACTCTCGCCTCAGAATT
Organism: Coleofasciculus sp. G3-WIS-01; assembly: GCF_040223135.1. Taxonomy (NCBI): domain Bacteria; kingdom Bacillati; phylum Cyanobacteriota; class Cyanophyceae; order Coleofasciculales; family Coleofasciculaceae; genus Coleofasciculus; species Coleofasciculus sp. G3-WIS-01. The sequence goes on along the minus strand of NZ_JAVJZI010000119.1, from coordinate 35,364 downwards.
GCCCTGTTCAAGTTTCCTCCTAAATGTAGCTGTCCGAAAAAAAGCAAGACTCTTGACGCACTGCGTTTGAACCCACCCATCATGCGATCGTGGGAGAAACAAGTACGATAAGGAGAAAATAAGCTGTTGCTAGCGCTTTAATTTAGAGACTTAAAGACCGCACTGCGCTAGCGAAATGCTATGTATTGGTGAAAACTCACAGCTTGCACCAGTGGCAACAATCCGCCAGTGGTTTTAACCACTGTCTCATAGCTTAAGTCGTCTAAAGACGACTGGATAAGAGTTTTAGTCTACTTAAGCCGTAACGCCGGAGCTTTAACTCTGGGCGGGTGAGAGCAGCTTGCTGAGAACGGTGCAAGATCTCAGTTAACTCACTGACTGCAACGAGAACCAATCCAACTCAGACCAGCATTTACTCGCCAAGCTTTGTACTGTTGGATGAGAGCAACTTTTCGTCACAGTAAGACTTTAGTTCCACGCTAGGGTGGACAATTCCGAATACTTAGAGCCACTGAAGAACTCACTTTTTGCCGCATTACTTGCATCTGTTGCTGATGAATACCAACAAGGAAACTTATGGTTTGAAGTCAGCATATCACGACAAGTTTACAAGTTGCAATAAAAATATAATTTTCTCTTTGTCGCAGAAGTTGTGGGGCTTCTTGCGAATTCAGCTAAATCTCACGAACTCTAGCCACAATTGCCGCGATCGCATAAACTCTTCATCACTAACCACTGGAATCCCAGCTTGGCGCACAGATGCAAGATCGGGAGCGGGTGGTACATGATCGGTCAATAGACCTGCTCCTCCATCTACCCATAGGGCTGTCCACAGCGTATCAAGGAGCGATAAAAGCACCAAGAGCAGTCCGAGAATAAACAGTATAACGTTCACCGCACTCTTCAATACTTCAACATTGACATTCTGTACTGCGATATCTTTGCATGCAGAGCAGTTTACCGAACCTAACTAAAGGCATAAACTTAGAGGCTAGAGCCTTTGGGACGTAGTCTTTCCATGATTCTGGCTTCTGGATGCAACGGAGGTTACTGATTTGAGTCGGACTGAAAAGCTCCAAACAGTATTGGTCATTACAGCTATCTTTATTGGGCTAGCGTTAGGTCAAATATCTTGGTTCTCTGAAAATGCCGTTCATTTAATTGTCCCGGCTCTGATGGTGATGCTCTATGGAGTATTTCTGAATATTCCATTTAATCGCTTAGCGAATGCGTTTCAAAACTATAAAGTTACAGGGCTAAGTTTAGGAATAAACTTTCTCTGGACACCCGTTTTTGCTTGGGGACTTGGAGCAGTTTTCTTAAGAGACACTCCCGATCTATGGGTAGGACTGATTATGCTGATGGTTACACCCTGTACAGATTGGTATCTCATCTTTACTAGCCTTGCTCAAGGCGATGTTGCCCTTGCCACTGCTCTACTGCCCTGGAATCTGCTCTTGCAAGTCATTCTCTTACCCGTTTATCTCTTGATATTTACTGGAAGCCTGATAGATATTGATGCAGCGATTCTGCTTGAAAGTGTGGTGTTGGTTTTAGTTGTACCGATGCTTTTAGCATTTATCTCAAAGCGTCTAATCCAACCGCGAAATCGTATTTTGCACCGCTTGATAGATAAAATTGCTGCTAATCAATGGCTATTTCTTTGTGTGGCGATCGCTGCCATGTTTGCCTCACAAGGAGAGATTTTGATTGAACAACCAGAGTTACTATTAAAAATGCTGCTCCCGGTCTTAATATTCTTCGTTATCAACTTCTGGCTAGGTCAAATCATTGGGCGTTTAGCTCACTTTAGCTATGAAGAAGTGGCTTGCTTTAATTGCACAACCCTTGCCCGGAATTCACCCATTGCCTTAGCGATCGCCACTTCTACTTTTGGAGAACGTCCCTTAATTGCCATTGCCTTAGTCATCGGACCTCTGATTGAACTCCCCGTGATGGTTTTAGTTTCTCAGTCATTACTGCGGCTACGTCATCAAAAGGGACGCTTTTAGTTGCGAAATCCTCTTAACCTTGAAGTCGAATATAGGGTTTATAGTGGATTTAAAGGTTAGAAATAAACGTCGAAGACTAGGTAAATTTGGAGTGACAAAAAAGATTGGGATTTTCACTTTTTTCTCAAGCTCTCACCGGACAAATTTAAACATTAGCTGCTCAGGGGCAACTGTCATTGTTTTGGATACCTGATAACCTTGGGTAAGGTAAATTTTGGCGAGCAAAGGCTTGCTTGGCACGGCGAATCAGATCGGTTTTATAGATAAATTCATCGCGGGCATCCATTGGGTAAGACCGCAGCTTGAACTGAGTACCCCAGAGTTGTTCTTGCATAACAACTAAAATGGGGAGCTTTAGCTGCGTATATTTGCTACTGTAAGCTGCCTGGTATAGAATCTGGATGACTTGTTCAGCATCTACAGTATGAGCAAAATAAAAGTCAGTGAGAACCTGAGCTTCTAGCTGTCCGCTGTTGGCATTGGAGACAGCTTCAGTCCAGATTTTGTTGTGGGGAATAGAGACAATGTTGTCATCAGGAGTCTGGATTCGAATTTCACGCAAACCATAGTCCACCACTTCACCGTAATGATCTTCAATTTGAATGCGATCGCCCACTCGATAGGTAGCTTCAAACAGTGCAACTACTCCTGCAATAATTGAACTCACGTAATCCTTAAAGGCAAATCCTAGGGCAATAGCGATCGTGCCTGTCAATGCGAGGAGGTTCTCCTGAGACAAGTTCAGAAACAGATTCAGGAGATAGGAAACCGTTAGGATCAAAATCAACCCTTTCAAAAAGGGCAAAGATTGTTTGATCAATAATCGAAAGCGGCGGGGAACTCGTTCTGAAATCCAGCTGGTGAGCCACTGAATGGCAAATATGCTCCCATAAGCGATCAAAATAACGACGAGAGAACGAAAAATTTTTTGCAGCGTAATATTAGTAAGAACTCGTTGCGGGAAGATTTCCGATGCCTCGATTTGTGCCAACAACGCCGGCATTGCCTGAACAAAACTGCTCAGATCAAAACCCGATAAACTCATGGTTAATCCTCGCCAACAAAAAAGTTATTATTCGTCAATTCAATCTTCAGCTTGGCATAATGGGCAGCACGTACTGATAGCATGCCATTGCTGCTAGCTAGTACCCCGGCTCGCAATAACCCCTGAATCTGAGCTTGGATTTGGCTTTCTGCTTCACCCAAGCTCAGGGCAAGATGGGTATGGCTCATTTGCCCATGAATTAGCAACGAATGAAGTAAATAGCGGTCAATCCCCGTTAATGATGGCAAACTAGGCAATGTGGGTGTAGTTTGACGTAAGGTAAAACGGGTTTTGTTGGTTGTCGCTGTCTCGCTCAAGTTCAATTGAGATAAATTACCATCCTCTAGTTGATCGCGCTCGATTCGTAAGCTATTTAGCCATACGCCAACGGCAATACTACTGACACCAGAGGATTGACTGGCAAGAGTCCTCCAATATGCCTGACCAAGATTATCTTCTGAGTCTTCTATGGCGTCTGGTTCAACTATCGTTTTGGCAATCGGGTTTAACCAGGTTTGAATCATCGCTCCATCTAGTTCCGGTAACGGTTTCACCTCGCTAAAATAGGCGCTAATCTGGCACACAAAATCCAGAAAATCCCAAGCCCAATGGTTACAGCCTATAACCCAAAAGCAATTGCGATTATGAATGATCATGTCTCGTAAGTATTCAATGCTATTCCAACCCCCAATACAGCGCAGAAAACATTGATCCAGACAGGGAATCATCATCAATGTCTTTCGATCATCCAGGGAGTCTGCCTCAATCAGATCGCCAGTATCCTTAGGGTTTTTAACATCAATCTGTGAGTAGGCTTGCAGGGCTTGCTGAATTTGTTGAGACATGATTAATGGATCATGAGGGCGCATTCGGTAAGGTAGAGGTGTGAATACCTCTACGGGGGGATTGTGCCAGGTTTGCAGACTATCGCTCAAAATTTTGGCAATTGGTTCTACGGGGCTGCCCAAAATGATCAAACTATTGGCGGCATCCAGGTGACGTTGCCAGTTTTCAACCCCATCGGTGATCGCCTCTTGCACTGTGGTTTGATAGATCTGACAAGAGGGGAGTGCCTGGATTTTTTGCTCCAGTTGAGTCTGAATCCCATCGGGCAACTCAACCTCTTCATCCTCGATTGCTACTGCTGCTTGCGCCTGGGTAAACCACGACTGGAACTTTTGCCGAATTGAGTGAACTAAAGAATGAGTCATCAGGTTTCTCCAGATGATTCATAAGAAGGCTGTGTCATTAACAATACTGCTATAAGTTTTTGAGAAGCTTTAAGTAGTGTAAATTCAAAAGGCGGCGGCGGCAAGTAGCCACTCAACCCTCTTTCTCACCTTATACCAAGTTGCATTCAAAGATATAACTTTCTCTCCCCCTGCTTTTCCTATCTACTATGTTTGAGCGCAACTCGGTATTAGTGCCAGATCCGGGGGCGCCAGCATCCGTTAAATCTAGAGACATGACTTATGGAAATGGAAATACTGTATGCCAAAGGCTCTGGCATTTGAGATTTATGTCTTTGGCTAGATTCGGTAAATTGCGCTTCAGGCAAGAATGCACAGGGATGAAGTTTCACATAGTGGGTAATTAAAGGCGCGGTGAACGTTCTACTGTTTATTCTCGGACTGCTCTTGGTGCTTTTATCGCTCGTGGATGCGCTGTGGACAGCCCTATGGGTAGATGGAGGTGCAGGTCCAGTGACCGATCAAATCACCAATGGGGTTTGGTGGGTGATGAGAAAGTTGATTCGCACCAAACGCAATTATTGGCTGAGTTTAGCCGGTCCGGTAATCCAAACGGTGACGGTGTTTGTCTGGGTAGGGTTGCTTTGGATGGGATGGGTAATCATGTTTAGTGCTGATCCAACATCCCTGGTTTATGCCCGTACACCAGAACCACAGCCAAGCACTCTAATCGATCGCATCTATTTTGTTGCCTTCACTATTTCGACGATGGGCAACGGGGATATCTATCCCAGTCGTGGCGGCTGGGAGATTGCTGCTTCTTTTACAACGCTGAGTGGTATGTTGCTGATCACGATGGTGGTTAGCTTTTTACTATCTGTAATTGGAGGTGTAACGACTAAACAATCCTTGGCTAGTCAAATTACTGGACTAGGGAATTCTGCCGAAGAGTTCGTTTTGAACATCTGGGATGGCAAAGGGTTTCCTGGACTAGATTTGCAATTAATGTCGATGTCATCACAACTTGGTACACTAACCGAGCAACAGCTTGCTTACCCCATATTGCACCGCTATCATGGTGCAACTCCGAAAGAAGACAGTGCGCCTGCGGTGGCGATTCTAGACGATACGTTGACTATTTTGAGATATGGGCTACAAGAGCCATATCGTCCGCCTCCTGCTTTACTCAAGTCGGCGCGAGCAACCGTTCAGAGCTACCTGAGGACATTAGCATCCGCTTCCATTTATCCTGCCGCTGATGTACCCCCCGCTCCTGATCTGACAGCATTGCGCCAAGCGGGGATTCCAGTTGTCAGTGATGAGGAATTTACGCGATCGCTCGATGATCTCACCCATCGCCGCAAGTTGCTCTTAGGATTAGTTGAACGCAATAGCTTTAAGTGGCCCCATAGTACAGTCTAGCTTTTGCTCCAATACTTTAGAGCCTGATGCCACAACCCAAAAACGTAAAATAAACTATCGCTATCTATTATGGACAAGGTTGTTTTCTTTTATGGAGGGATTGAACCGTTAATCCGCATCGTTGTTGTCGGCACCTTAGCCTATGCTAGTTTACTCATCTTGCTGCGGATATCTGGCAAACGTGCGTTAGCTCAGTTGAATGCCTTTGACTTTGTAATTACGATTGCGATCGGTTCTACCCTGGGACGATTAATTACGGCAAAAGGTGTATCGTTAGCTGAAAGTGTCACGGCATTCTTTACGTTACTTTTCTTACAATACCTGGTTTCCTGGCTAACTGTTCGATCATCGCCATTCGACAACTTGATCACAGCAAGTCCCTCACTGCTTTACTTTCGAGGTCAATTTTTACGCAAAGCCATGCAAGCGCAACGGGTGACGCAAGCACAATTATTAGCCGCCGTGCGTGAAAATAGAATTGCTTCTTTAGATGACGTAGAAGCGATCGTAATGGAATCAGCCGGAACAATCGCTGTTGTCAAAAAGGAAACGGCGGAAGAACTAACTGATGCTTCTGCACTGAGTAATATTCCAAAAATTAACCATTGAAGAACCACCGATTGCTAGTGTTTCGATAGCCTACTGGCGTGACCCAGCTAAAATGATGGATTAGATTTGCAGATTTTATGGGCGCACGCTATGCGCCCCTACAGTTTCTGGATAGAATTCTAATACACCAAATTAGGTGTGCCACGCCACTACAAAGATGAAATCAACTTTATGTGCTAATACAGAGGAAGATACAACTATGCGTATCACTGATTAAGCCGAACCCGGATCGCTAACGTCAAACTATCATACCCACGATGCGACCTGACTTACAGGGACTAGAAATTACCCCAGGAGAACTCAAACATTTGAGTGGAGTAAGCGTTCATACCCTCCTGAAACCCCCAACTCTGCCCAAATTTATCGCAGAGATTGCTAAAACCCTTTTGATTATTCTGCTGATTAGTTTAACTGGGTTTGTGCTGATCCAGGTTTTTCCAGAACATTTTACGTTATTAATTTCTATCCATTCCACTCTTGCCATTACTTTATTCTTAAACGATATTCGCAAAATTGCCATTAGCCGCAAATGTCGCAATTTAGTCAGACTGTTTGAAGATGTCCACCGATTTAATCGGGTGATTAAAGCCATTGATATTAATGATAAAATTGAAGCCGTCGGCAATCCTGGTGTAAGCTTAAAAAATCGAGGACAAGTCATTCAGGCACTTCGGCTAACCCGTGACGATATTATTCGAGCCTTGAAAACTGAACGAATTTTGAGAGAAAATGCCAGATTTATCAAATACAATTCTGAACTATTTGATAATAATCTCATGGCATTGACAGCTTTACAAGTTAGCGATCAAGCTACGGAACATGGACGTTTACTTAATGAAGCGTTACAGATTGTTGTGGATGTGCGACAGGAAATGAAAGCGTTACAAAATCGGCACTTATAAACATAAAAGTTTGAATTACTCGTTCCCATTTATAGCAATCGCCATAGCGGTTAGGACGCATCATTTATGTAGAGACGCGCCATTATGTAGAGACGCGCCATTATGTAGAGACGCGCCATTATGTAGAGACGCGCCATGGCGCGTCTGGAACAACAGTTCGTTTGTCCTAATCGATGTGTCTACTGCTATACTTGACGAATGACGAATAATTAAGACTTTTTCAAAGCATACCCTAGTAACCAAAACAATAATATAGCAATGAGAGCGATAGCGGTGGGTATAGGCGAATTGGAGACAGTAATCACAACACTAATAGTCGCAACAAGTAGGAATATTACCTGTAAAATTAATATCAGTGGTCGCTTTCCGATAAAATTGCGACTTTGAAACGCGGCTGGACTTCTCAATTGTAACCACCAATAGACGAGTTGTAATGATTTATTCACAAATTGATAGCTTAAAAGCCCTTGAAGTTTATTCGCACGTCGCTTTCCTAGAGTAGTAATCATAATATCTCGCAGGATTAAAGCCGCACGAGTCGCAAGATTTGCCAGCACAATTCCGGGAATATCTTTTAAAATAGTTTCTTTACCAATCCGGTATTGATTGCGAAAAAAGTCTTCTTTGGCTTGAGGCGAAAACCTACCAATAGCATCTTTGGCTAATTTTCCCGCTGCTAAAGTATTCACCGTTTTCTCAAAATAACCGGGAACGGGTTGATAGCTTGGTGGTTCATCTCCGAGTTGAGTCAGCAATCGTTCCACATCATCCGGATCAGTCGGTTTAACCCGCTGGCGATTCCAGGTTAATTGTTCGCTGATTTCATCTTCAATCACGGTTTCTAAGTCAGTCATTAAGATTGATCGATGACCTTCTAACACCAGATCGTCTAAAATAATATGCATCGCTGCATCAGACAGGTTTGGCTCAGCTAATAGGCGAAGATGGGATTTGAGTTTCTGGCGAGTGTTGACTGTGCAATCGGGGAAACAGTCTTGAATGAGTTGTTCGATGTATTCATCTTCTGTACATCCTTCTTTGTGGCTTTGTCGCGCCAAAAAACGTGAAAAATTTTGCACCGATTCACGGGTAACTAAGGCTTCAACAATGCGATTGAGTCCATCCAATCGCCCCCACAACATATCATTGGAACGCCAGGATTTCTTAAAAAATCCGCCAAAAGCTCGAAAGGTATCCCCCGCTAATTTATCATCCAAGGTTTTCCCCTTACCTAAACCTAGCTGAGCATCATCTGGACTAAAGCGAATTGTCTCAATGATATCTTTTTCGGAAAGATTGGTTAAATATTCAAAGGGATAAAGTACCCGATCTAAGTGACAGAAATTTTGATAACGATTGAGAATATCGTCACAATGAATGAGGTTACTATTTTTAATTAACGTTTCTGATGCCTGATCAATTTGATATAGAATGGAGCAGAAGAGTTCACTACAGTTGTCCGTCTCGCTATCTTGATATTTTTGACTCGACCAAATACGATTGAGGAGTGATGGATCATCATCGAGTTGGCTAATTTTTTGCTGGAATTGTTCAATAATACTGGAAATCTGTTTTTGTGGTAACCAGTCCCTCGGTTTTTCCTGAAGCTGGTCTAATTCTAATCCTAACTGTTCTGCAGCGGTGGGTAATGTCTTAAAAAAGTTGGCGGGAACGAACTCTAGGCGATTTTGCTCTAAGCCGGATGGGGAGAAATCATCTAAACCATCTGCATCCCAGAAGAATCGGTGCAAACGCAAGAGGCGATCATAGACTTGCTTGCGCCACTGTTGTTGAAATTCTGAATCAGAATTTTCTAAACTTTTCTCCAGTAAACTGTAGAAGGATTCACTAACTTGAGGATGACTGAGTAATGTATCTAAAGTAAAGCGAATAACTTCTAGCAGTTTAAGTTGTCGATTTAACCGACTGACGAGTAATCGCTGCTTATTATATTCAACGTTATCGGTTGTTTCATCGAGATGTTTAAAGAGCTTATCAATAATATAGAAATGCTTCCTCAACGCATAGTCTATATCAAGATTACGAATTTGCTGACTGGCTTGTTGAAGAATTATGTCTTTATCTTGACTGTCTGTCGGGCTAGTGATACCCGCAATTAGCCGTTGTCCTGTTTTATCTAAAATGACTTTTTTATCCTCCCCTGAAGCCGTGGTTTGCTCTCTCTCCATGCGTAAAATCAGGGGGAGGATGCGATCGCGCAAACCAATCAGGCGACTGCGGAGGTAAATCTCTTCATTAACGGTAATTTCGTTAGCTGTACCCGGTTGGGCTGGGTCTTTTGTTTCTACACTGGCGAGTAAGCTATTATAGCGGTAGATTTTATCATTTTGGGCTTGGATTAACTCCAAATCGTTGCTAATGCTTTCATAAGTGGGGAGTCCGACTAACGCATCCTGAAGCACTTCCCAAGTGCTAGGCTTCGCCATCGCATTAAATTTGGGATTCCCCAAGAAGCGATCGGGATTGGGGTCGATATATATCAGCTTGCGATCGACGGGACGGTTAGCGGTGCGAAAATAGATATCTTTAATCGTGTAACTAAACGGGCGATTATCCAACACTCCACCATCAATAAAATGGAGTTGATAACCCTCTTTTGGTCGTTGTTCGGGTAAGTCACGATTCTCCAATTGTCCCCATTGGATCAGTCGCTGATCGACATCATTTGTATCTTCCTTTAAACCCACATTAACCGATGGAAAAGCCACGGGAAAGCATGAGGTAATTCGACAGAGTTTTGCCAGGGATTGATAGGTTTGTTCCGGAGTCCGACTTAAATCTGCTGGGTCACTATTCGGATTAAAGGGTTCGTGGCGTCCTTGACGATGCTTGAGGCGAAAAATCTGGCGGTGATTTTTGACTTCAATGACTTGACCGGTATCGTCAAATACCTGGTAAATGCGTCCCAGCATATCGGTTCCGGTGACAAATAAATCGAGTTCATTAAACTCAGATACCCACTCCCCCTCTGGCGCATCCGTGCGATTATAAATGCCTTTTTCAAACGCTTCCGCTAGGGCTGTTTGATAATACCCTGCACCATCCAAAACCGACTCCCGTTGAGTTTCGTGGGTTGAGGGTTGATGCATTAATTCGCGGACATTCCCACTCTCACGCCAAATTTGCCCAAATTCTTGAAAGTCAACAACCGCGTCTTTGGTGCTATTGGCAAGAGCGTAACTCAGCAACACGCCATTAATACCGCCGGCTGAGGTTCCGGAGAGGATATCCACAACAATATCCGAATCCGTTAGGGCTTTAATCAGCTTATAGATACCTCTACCCCGTACAGCATTATAGAATTCGCGGCAGATACCATTCATATAAATGGCGAGAGAAACACCACCATAAACGACGAGTCCTAAGCGATGTTCGCGACGAAATTCCGGTTTTGGGAGGGGGTGACTAGGGATAGGCATCCTGCGATCGCGGATTGAGGTGAGATATCCCCTATTCATAGCACGTTATGGCTTATTGGGGAAGTTCCCCGACAATTGCATCAGCGCGGGTTTTACCCCGTCGCGCCTATCGGTGACATCCTCTCCCTAAACCTGCCTCTACCTGAATTAGGGCGGGTTTAGTCACATCTTTTGTGCAACCGAAAAGATAATAGTGAAACCCCCATGAGACGTTATAACCCAGTCCGCGCAGGCGGACGAAAGTTTGTGTAGCAGCGATTTCAATCGCCTCCTCTTGCATGGGGTAATAAAGGCGGATTTGGTATCAATCCCCAAATAAAAAAGAGAGCCACTCTCTCATGCAACTCTCTGGGGTACATCTACTACTCTTATAATCGCCTTGGGGGATTAGGAGTGTCACACTCAGTTTGAGATCAGTAGCACACAGGTAATACTGATCTGTTATTTTTTGCTGAGAGACTATTACAGGCGTTACACTGACAAGTCAACTTATACCAAGTATTAACCATTAATTGGGCGGTTGAAACCGCAGCTACACAAACAAAACCCGCCTGCGCGGGTTTCCACACCCCTAGTTTTTGTTTAGTCTGCGTAGGTGGACTTTGTTTCGTTTGGTTCCGCGATTTCCTTTTCAACAAGGCTTAAGTTTACTTTGTTATTGATTGCGTTCCTCACGCAAGAACTGCAAATTTTCACAGATAGTGATTGTTAGAGGATGTTCATCTCCCAACAGGCGTTTACTCAACTCTAAGGCTTGCAGATACAAAGGTTCGGCTTCACCATACCTTCCCTGTGATAAGTAGAGTCCTGCCAGATTGTTGAGACTGCTTGCCACATCAGGATGGTTATCACTCAGGAGGCGTTTTCTCAACTCTAAGGCTTGCTGAAACAAAGGTTCGGCTTTATCATACCTTCCCTGTAAATAATAGAGTCCTGCCAGGTTGTTGAGACTGGTTGCCACATCAGGATGGTTATCACCCAGCAGGCGTTTTCTCAACTCTAAGGCTTGCTGAAACAAAGGTTCGGCTTTATCATACCTTCCCTGTGAATAGGAGATATGTGCCAGATTGTTCAGACTGGTTGCCACATGGGGATGATTATCTCCCAGCAGGCGTTTATATAACTCTAAGGCTTCCAGATAAAACGGTTCAGCTTCGTCATACCTTCCCTGTAAATTGTAGAGCAGAGCCAGATTGTTGAGAATGGTTGCCACATCGGGATGGTCATCACCCAGCCGACGTTTTTTCAAATCTAAGGCTTGCAGATACAACGATTCGGCTTCTAAATACCTTTTTTGTGATTTGTAAAGTAGAGCTAGATTACCCAGACTGGTTGCCACCTCGGAATGGTCATCACCCAGCAGGCGTTTTCTCAACTCTAAGGTTTGCAGATACAAAGGTTCGGCTTTATAATACTTTCCCTGTGATTCGTAGAGATTAGCTAGATTGTTCATACTGGTTGCTACATCGGGATGGTCATCACCCAGCAGGCGTTTAATCAACTCTAAGGCTTTTTGATACAAAGGTTCGGCTTCACCATATCTTTCCTGTGATTTGTAGAGATACGCCAGATTGTTCAGACTGGTTGCCACAGATAAATGGTCATCACCCCGCAGGCGTTTACTCAACTCTAAGGCTCGCAAACACAAAGGTTCGGCTTTACCATATCTTTCCCATAATGAGTAGAGTAAAGCCAGATTGTTCAGACTAGCTGCCACAGATAAATGGTCATCACCCAGCAGGCGTTTATTCAACTCTAAAGCTTGCAGATGCAAAGGTTCAGCTTCTAAATACCTTCCCTGCGATGAGTAAAGTAAAGCCAGATTGTCCAGACTGTTTGCCACTAATGGATGGTTTTCTTCTAAACGCTCTCTCATTGCGGATAAGCACTGCTTACGCCAGGGTAAAGCTTGTTTGTAGAGTCCTTGACCTTCATAAAATCGACCTAAGCAAACAAAAAACCACATTAAATCCTCATCACTTAACCAATCCGGCTGAGTCGTTGCGGCTTCTGCTAGGTGCGGAATCATTGGAGTAGCTATGACAATATCATCTTTAGTTGGCGTCCCAGGAATCTGCTGTGCCGCCGCGACCATCCCCTGGCAAAACCGTTGTTTTAGTTCATCAGTTTCAGTTAATTCCTTGAACTTCTCTTTCAAGAATTCCCGAATGAGTTGGTGTAGTTGGTAACTGCCTTTATCCGCACGTTCCAGTAAACTGAGATTAAGTAATTCATAATCTCTAGCATCCTCCAACTCTTCCACATCTTGGTCTTCCCAGCATCGTTCTACCCAAACCCAAGGAATCGGAGCCAGAGCAAATAAACTTAGAAAACAGCCTAATACTTGAGCCTTTTCACTCAGTTCTTGCCAACTCAACTCAAAGGCAGCTTCTACACCCAATTGTGCGGTCATGTCCCCATCGTCCTCATCTGGATTTTGCAGGGAACGGTGCTTTAATCCCAAGCGCTGGCACATTTTCTCTAATGACAAATCAAGCTTACGCTGCAAATACCGCCCCACTAATTCTAATCCCAAAGGCAAATAACCTAATTCCTGACACAACTGTTTCGCCGTTTCCGGTTCCGCCTCAATCCGTTCTTCTCCAATCAATGAAACCAACAGGGCGATAGCCGCCGCTTCTGACAGCACATTCAGAGGTATCATTTCAAATGATGCACCTAACCCTTGTCGCCTGGTGGTAATTAACACCTTAAATCGAGATTCGGCGGGAGGAAGATAAGATTTTACCTGTCGATAATCTCGGACATCATCGAAAACAAATAGAACGTCACCTGAACGCCAGTGTCGCCAGCAGTAATCTATTTGTTCTGCTAACTTTAACCCATCGGGTAACTGTAAATCTAATTGAGTCCTGGCGAAACTAACAATCTCAGTCCCGACAAACGCCCCCGCTTTTATCCAGCACAAGCCACCGGGATAGGTTCCCTGCTTGCGGTGGTGTTGGGCATATTGCAGGGCTAATTCTGTTTTACCCACGCCTCCCATCCCAGCTACGGCACAAATCGCGATCCGCTCGGTTTGTTGTAATTGTTGATGTAATTGTTGCAGGGTTTCATCGCGTCCTACAAATTTAATTACACCACTACGGTCTAGATTGTGGGGAATTTGAGGTGAGAGTTGGTTGGGATGATAAATATCTGTATCGCCATCCCAATTTCGACGATACAAATAAGTGGGTAATTGTTTTTTATCTAATGCCTTAAATAATGCCTTAAATCGCTGTTTAACCTTCTCGGTAATTACTTCCATATCGGGCGGAAAACTACCATTCGATTCCTCCTCCAATGCTTCCCTCACCGCTTGGGAAAAATATCCGGTTTTTTCCTGGTCGCTAACCTTTGCTCTTTCTCCCTCTCGCGTCGCCAGCAACACAAACTGCTGACTTTCGGTTTTTGGCTTGCCACTGGGAAACGTTTTTCCGCCTAAATTCGTCGGTCGCCCTTGCGACTCTAAAATGTAATTGGCACAAGCATCAATAATACAAATATGATGGGAAATTTTAAAACTATCTGAACTTAAATAAACCAGTAATGAATCCAAATCCAGATTCTGCCAATTCCGTTTGGTCGCATCGGCAAAAAGTAGGCGACGGTTCCGGGTTGAGGTAATTAAACCATGTCCCGCCCAAAATAGATAAAGTAAATCCCCTTTTTTCTCAGACAGAACATCGGTAATTAGAGTGGTAATATTTGACTCGGTTGCTTCTTCTATTACCCATTCTGTTGACTCAGCCAATGTGCCATTTTCTTCTAACGGTGACAAGCACAGGCGAATATTGTCTCTGGGAACGCCTCGCCCACTAAGCCACTGAGCAAACTTTAGGGCATCATTTACCTGTCCATCGACATTCCAACTATTTTCTTGGTATTTCTCGATACCAACAACTAATCCATAAGTTTGTTCTGGTTTAACGCTAAATTTCATGTCCGCCTAAAAGCAGAGGGAGGATGTAGAGATGTGCCATGGCACGTCTGGGAGCTGGGGGAGATATCACCTTTATAGTTATACCAAATCCGGGGAACGCTATCCCCGTTATAACCCAGTCCGCGCAGGCGGACTTTGTTTGTGTAGAAGCGATTTCAATCGCCTCCTCTTGCTTACTTACGCTCTACCAAACCTACAAGGTAACTCCTTTATGGCAACCGGGGTATAATAGCCTTCCATACTGCTTTATTTGTCCAGTATGCCCCATGCGATCGCGGAAAGGGTTGTTTGCTATCCACTAATACATCTTGCACCTTATTAGGGAAAACATTTGCGCCAATATAACTCAGAAAATCCCGCAAGTCATAGATATTTAACCAACTGGGAAAATAATCCGGTAGCGGTTCCCCGTATTCTAAACTGTAGAGGGCATTAATTTCATAGAAAAACGGCGCTTGAGAACCCGCTGTAATCAGCAATTCGACTGGCTGGAGAGGCTGTTGAACCAGCAAATCCACACAAGCAATCCCACCTAAACTATGCGCCAATAAGACGACAGGAGGTTCAGCCTGCTCGATTTTAACGCGAATGAAATCACGGATGCGATCGCCCCGACCTTGATAGAGCAAAATATCACAGGGCGTCGGTGAAACTGACTGGGTAATGATTCCCCGCCTGCGCTTGACGTAAAATGTGCCAATTGGCTGCGCTAATTGAGATAGAGGCTTAACCACCCAATCCCCGATTCCCAACTCCGCCTCTCCCAACGCCAGACTCAGGAGTTTCACCACCTCATCTCTCAATTCAGCATCAGTGAGTATAGGAGGATACTTTTCCTGCTGCTCACACTCAAACATTGCCTGAGCTACAATCGCTCTAGCTATGGCGTCACGATACTCCCCCAACTCCTCTGAGGCGTTTTGCAATGCTTGATGATAAGCCTCACTCTGGATAACGGTATCTCGCGCCTGCTCAAACACCTCAGCGATTCCCGCCACATCCAGTTTGGCTTGGAGTTCAGGAGACGGATTCAGGCGTTCGACGCGAGAGTGTAATTCATCACCCGGTTGTTCCCCAAATGGATTACCCGCCGTCTCATCCCCAGGCTTCAGCGACAGTACCCGTAATTCATATAAAGGGTTGCTGTAGAGTTGTTGCCAAAGAACAATGGAATAATCCTCTTCTTCCTCATCTAAAGCTAATGTGGAATCATATAAAGGAATAGAAGCGCCTTGAGCATTCAGTTTTGTCCCTAATTCATCACCCCAAAGACAACGCTCAACCTTGATATCTGGGCGTTCAAGATGAACGGTTTTCTCGATGAGTTTGAATGTTTCTTCATATCCAGGATTCCGGACTCCCGTACCGTGGACAAACAAAACTGTTGTCATCGTTTTTTCACAGGGGCTATGGCTGAATGAAAGGACAAATCAGCTTTATGTCAGTAAAGTGAAAACCAACTGCTTTCTCAAAATTCTCAACAACTTGAAAACCCGGTTTTTTTAACGAAGAATCAAGGTTTCCAATCCGTTAGCCTTTACCGATTCAACCAATGCACATTATCTCGTCTTTGTCAACCTTATTTGTACAGTCATCCCACGCCATAATCGTTGATTTGGCGTGGGAAACATCAGGCTAAATCAGCTATACACTCGCTGTCACTTGCGCCTTCGAGGTCAACCGTTCGTAAGTGGATCGCATCTTCAGACCGACCAGAATTTGGAACAAGCCAGAGCCATTATTAGAACCTGGATAGTCCTTGTGCTTGAGCAACAGTTCGGTCATCTCGCCATAGTATTTCGTGGAGGTGTTGCTGAGGTGACTTTCGATGTAAATCATCTCCTCTAGATTGTCAAACTGACCATCCACTTCCAACACAGAAACATCATGACCGAAGTAGCTATCTGGACCATAGTACAGCTTGATACCAGGATAGGCACAGGTCAACTTACGACCGCAGGGTCTCCAGTCAATGGTTGATCCTTCATCAAACAGATACACAGGCTCAAAGCCTTCTACACCATCTTTCTGAATCAAGCGCACCCGCAGGATCTTGGATTCCTTATCTTCTTTGATCAACTGAGTCGGTAATATCTGAATTACGACATCAGCAAACTCTTTTTGGGGTTCGATGTAAGCGGTAAAGTCAGGGCGTCTAGCGTTAATAGATGCCAGAATATCTTCGTAGGTATGTCCCCGTTCTGCCATGTCACGCTGGATTTTCCAGTTTATCTTGACTTCATCGCTGATATCAAGATAAACGCCGAAATCAACCAGCGATCGCACACGCTCATCATACAAGGGGTGCAATCCTTCAATGACCACGACTTTATTGGGTTCAACCCGTTCCGGTGGGTCAAGTTCACCCGTCTCGTGGTTATAAATTGGCTTATCAATTGCCTGACCATTTTTGAGCGCTTTAACTTGCTCATACATCAGGTCAAAATTGTTCGCCTTGGGGTTAAGCGCTGTCACCCCTGCCGCTTTACGTCCTTTGCGGTCTAAGCTGTGATAGTCATCCAAGCAGATGACCGTCATAAACTCTTCACCAAACAGATCTGCCAAGCGACGCAGAAATGTTGACTTCCCGCATCCAGAGTCTCCAGCAACGGCTATTAATACCACGCGGTCTAGCTGAGTGGTCATAGTTTCCCTCTAACGCAAAAAATAGTTTCAAATAGAGTTTCCAGCAATCCAAGTCCCAAGTCTAGTCAACCCATCTGTTGATCGCGTGCCTTTAACCCGTTACAGATTGGCAACAGGTGTGAGTCTTTCCCAGGGGATAAGACTCAAGCCAGACACGGGGTAAGTATTTTATACTAGCGGCTGTGTGTGGATTTTACCAAAATGAGATTTTATCTACAAGACTTAATGTTTCTCCTTAATTCCTTAACATAATCCTAAAGGCAGTTGTGCCAATTGGATCAAAAAATTTAAAATTGACTCCATTTTGACCCTGGATCGGTCAGTGACTGAGTTATCCTAGTTGAGCCATCTGCGGGAAATGGCGTCCTGGGCAGATGCCCATGGGAGTCCGATAAGTTGGAGCTTTACGAACTCAACCGATTAGACGTATTCTAAAGTATACATGAACGCACTTGTAACCTAATTCATTCCCTCGCCTTGAGCCGAGGGGAGTGGGGAGCGTTGCAAAATGTTAAGCTGATAGTACTTTCTTAAGGCTTTACTGGGTTAATCTCAAACTCGGCAGTAGAGTCAGCTTGTGTTGCCAAAGGCAATTTTTGGTAAAGGATTGCACAAGTTCATGCATCGGCGTCATAGAACCCGTCGTTAACCCAAACGGGTCTGACGGGGGCTTGTAAAAAAGCATGGAGCGACTGAAACCCTGATGGGGAGGTTGCTTCTTTCGTCGCGGATTGATGAAGTGCTGTACTTATCAACATATCGTACAGAGTTGGTTTGGAGAGAAATAAAGCAATGTCTAGTTCAAAAGCGGCGGCTAATTCCGCAAACACCACAAACTTCGCGAATCGCCTGTTTCTTTACGAAGTGGCGGGCTTAAGTCAGAATACGGAAACTGACAAAATGGGCTATCCCATTCGTAGCAGTGGCAGCGTCTATATCACAGTGCCATACAATCGGATGAATCAAGAAATGCAACGAATCACCCGCATGGGTGGCACAATTGTCAGCATTCAACCTCTTGATGGCATGATGAATTCTAAGAATGGAGTCAATGGCAATAGCCAATCGACGGGTTCAGCCCAGCCAACGGCGTCCGCACAAAAAAGCCAGCCGATCATTCACGGCAAATCTAAACCGGGAGTTCCCGTTAATCTATACAAACCCAAAAATCCCTATCTGGGCAAATGTATTGAAAACTACGAACTGGTTGCCGAAGGGGGATCAGGTACGGTTCGCCACGTTACCTTTGATGTCTCTGGGGGTGATCTACGGTACTTGGAAGGTCAGAGTATAGGCATTATCCCACCTGGAGAAGACGACAAAGGAAAGCCTCATAAACTCAGACTCTACTCCATCGCCTCCACTCGTCATGGTGATCACGAGGATGATAAGACTGTCTCACTTTGTGTTAGACAACTGGAGTACAAGCACCCAGAAACCGGGGAAACCGTCTATGGCGTCTGCTCAAGCTACTTGTGCAACCTGCCAGTCGGCACCGATGATGTCAAGATTACTGGACCGGTTGGGAAAGAAATGTTACTTCCCGAAGATCCAGAGACTACCGTTCTCATGATGGCAACAGGTACAGGGATTGCCCCCTTCCGGGCTTACCTGTGGCGGATGTTTAAAGAACAGCACGAAGATTACAAGTTCAAAGGGTTTGCTTGGCTGATTTTTGGTATCCCCTATACGGCAAACATTCTGTACAAAGAGGAATTAGAAAAACTACAGCAAGAATTTCCTGATAATTTCCGTCTCACCTACGCCATCAGCCGTGAACAGAAGAACAAAGAGGGTGGTAAGATGTATATCCAGCATCGGGTGGATGAACATGCCGATGAACTGTTTGAGTTAATGCACAAGGATAATACCCACACCTACATTTGTGGACTCAAGGGTATGGAAGATGGCATTGATTCAGCACTCTCCGCTGCAGCCGAACGGCAAGGGATGAACTGGACTGATTACCAGAAATCTATGAAGAAAGCTGATCGCTGGCACGTTGAAACCTACTAATACGGCTTCCTTAGCAGCTTCAGGACTTACGCCAATTTACCGTTGAATCACCATCTGTAGGGGCACGACATGTCGTGCCCCTACTCTATGCTGGGTTTTGCCTAAGTCCTAAGCTTATAGAGTTGTCGCCATAAAGGTGAGGACTTTCTTGACACCGCTTCCAACTGCCTTTCTCTATAAAGTTGGCTCAGAAAGTTGCTCAAATCCTGAGAATTACGTTAAATTTAATTAAGCAGAAGTAAAGTTTCCTATTGAAACCACCATTTAAGCTGGGCTTTGTGCTAAACAGGAGGCTCTTTGAGAGCAAAAGCCAAACCAGAAAACAAATATCTAGAGGCGAATAAGCGATGAAATTTTCCTGGAGAATTCTCCTACTTTGGACAATACCCGCCCTTGTCATTGGGTTTTTCCTATGGCAGGGGGCATTTTCTCCGGCTGTTGGTGATTTAAATCAAAATACTGCCAGCACCCGGATGACTTATGGTCGCTTTTTAGACTACATCGAGAAAGGGAGAGTCACGAGTGTTGACCTCTATGATGGCGGTCAAACGGCAATTGTCGAAGCGATCGACCCGGAGCTGGATAACCGAGTTCAGCGTCTACGTGTGGATTTGCCGGCTAACTCTCCTGAGCTAATCACTAAGCTGAGAGAGGCTGATATTGCTTTAGATACCCATCCAGCACGTCAGGATGGGGCAATTTGGGGCATCCTGGGAAATTTAATTTTTCCGATTTTATTAATTGGTGGGCTATTCTTCCTGTTCCGTCGTTCGAGTAATATTGGTGGCGGTCCGGGTCAAGCTATGAACTTTGGCAAATCCCGCGCCCGGTTCCAGATGGAAGCGAAAACAGGAATTGTTTTTGATGATGTGGCGGGAATTGAGGAAGCCAAGGAAGAATTGCAGGAAGTGGTGACGTTCTTGAAGCAGCCCGAACGGTTTACGGCGGTAGGCGCTCGTATTCCTAAAGGGGTGCTGTTAGTCGGACCTCCGGGTACAGGTAAGACATTATTGGCGAAAGCGATCGCGGGTGAAGCTGGGGTGCCTTTCTTTAGTATCTCCGGTAGTGAATTCGTGGAAATGTTTGTGGGTGTGGGCGCGTCTCGTGTCCGTGACTTGTTCAAGAAAGCTAAGGAAAATGCACCTTGTCTGATCTTTATTGATGAGATTGACGCCGTAGGACGACAACGGGGTGCTGGTATCGGCGGCGGGAACGATGAACGCGAGCAAACGTTGAACCAGTTGCTCACTGAGATGGATGGATTTGAAGGCAATACCGGGATTATTATTATTGCCGCGACTAACCGCCCTGATGTACTGGATTCAGCCTTATTGCGTCCCGGACGGTTTGACCGCCAGGTGATGGTCGATGCGCCGGATCTAAAAGGACGGATTGGTATCCTGGAAGTCCATGCGCGGAATAAGAAACTCGCACCAGAAATTTCCATTGAAGCGATCGCGCGACGTACTCCTGGATTTACTGGGGCAGATTTAGCTAACTTGTTGAATGAAGCCGCAATTCTCACCGCCCGTCGGCGTAAAGAGGCGATTACCATGCTGGAAATCAACGACGCCGTTGACCGGGTGGTAGCGGGTATGGAAGGTACGCCGTTGGTGGATAGTAAGAGTAAGCGGTTAATTGCTTACCATGAAGTCGGTCATGCGATCGTGGGGACGGTACTCAAGGATCATGATCCCGTGCAGAAAGTGACCTTGATTCCTCGGGGTCAAGCTCAAGGATTGACCTGGTTTACGCCGAGTGAAGAGCAAGGCTTAATTACGCGGGCGCAGCTTAAAGCCCGGATTACGGGGGCGTTAGGCGGTCGTGCCGCAGAAGAAGAGATTTTTGGTCATTCTGAAGTTACCACAGGTGCTGGTGGTGATTTACAGCAGGTGACGGGGATGGCGCGACAAATGGTGACTCGTTTCGGCATGTCCGATTTAGGTCCTCTGTCTCTGGAAAGTCAAGAGGGAGAAGTGTTCCTCGGTGGTGGCTTGATGAATCGGGCGGAGTATTCCGAACAAGTAGCCTCTCGTATTGATGAACAAGTGCGCCGCATTGTGGAACATTGTCACGACGACGCCAAGCGGATTATGCGGGAAAATCGCGTCGTGATTGACCGTTTGGTGGATCTGTTAATTGAGAGGGAAACCATTGACGGCGAGGAGTTTCGTCAAATTGTGGCGGAATATACTCATGTACCGGAGAAGGAGCAGTATGTTCCTGTGTTGTAATTTCGGACAATTTAATTGATTCATTGAGTGGGGATGGTGAATATCATCCCTATTTTTTTTGCAGCCAAGCTGCACTAGGGAATTAGTGATTTATGTTCTTGATTGGACCTTTAATCACTTGGCTGGGAGTTTATCAAGCGGCTACACCCCAAGTGCAAATGGGTATTGAGCCTACCGTTCGCTTGGATATCGACAACGAACCCCAACCTGATGGTGTTTTATTCATTAGCGAACAAAGCGGTGGACAAGTGACTATCAGTGAAGAGGGATACTTGGAGGCGCAAATAGGGCTGCTTCAATCAAGATGTATATATAGCGCGTCTATTTGAGTTGTACAACTCAGGTGAAACTGAAAAAGCAAAGAGCATAACCTAAGAGTTATAAACCACAGACGTTTCGCCAATATCAAGTATTAGGAAATAATGTCAATTAATTGTACAAATGATCTAGACGCGCTATATCTTTTTTACTCTGATTGTAAAATAGTGTAAAATAGTGTAAATTAGTGGTTACTATAAACATTGCTGTATATTATGTCAATTAGTAACCTGTTTAAGCCTGTAATCATTTTGGCTCTAAAAGAAGGGTTCAATTGTGTCCGACACCCGACATCCCATACCCGACACCCGACACCCTGCCTACACCTCAAGTAACTTGTCCACCCTTCCGTTCTAGGGGCTAAGCAGCTCTGTCCCCCGATAGATATCTGACTGGATGATTCCGGTTAAGATGCGTCTACTCTGTGAATGTAAACACGACTTCGTGACCACTCTGACAATTCTTGGCGAATGAGGAATTTCATTGGGGGGGCCAGTTCAACTGAGATTTTGCACTCTAGTGAGTAATTGGGATTATTGCGAATATTACCTTGTCAAAACAGTGATTTTTCGTTTATATACTCCTGTTTGTTGAGAATCGTGCCAGATGGGAGCTAAGGTTCATCAAAAACCCTCGATGGGGATCATCCCATGACAAGAGATGTCTTTTTGTGAGCAACCCGACATAGAAAGACTTATTCCCCAATAATTCTTCTTAATTTGTATTACTATTGGTTGAGTGAAATCGAGCCGTGAAGACTGGATATTCTAAAGGAAATTGTTTAAAATTAATAGTGTCATTCGCCAAGGCATTCACTGTTGAAGAGGATTATTATCGTGACTTGGCAACGTTACTACATCTATATCAGCTTATTTCTCCTCAGTCTGTTGTTGAACATCCTGCCGATTGAGGGGTTATCCGTGCAGGCGCAAGAGATTGCGCCGAGTAGAAGCCTATCGAGTCGTTCGATAGTGACGGTAAGATTCTCACCGCCACCGACAGGTGAGCCATCCTTACCCGGTAATCGGGAGGGGGGAGGGACTCGTGATGGCGGATGTCCTCAAGATGCTAAAGGACTCAATCTGGCGATTACTTCTGTAATGCCCGCGACTCACCAAGGATTGACCGTGGCTGAGCGCCCGACATTTTTTGTTTACGTTCCTAAAACCGCTGCGAAGCAGGCACTCTTTGTCCTCAAAGATAAAGACGAGGATTATTATTACGAAACAACCTTGCCCATGCCCAAACAAGCAGGGATTCTCCGCGTAAAGCTCCCGGATGAGGCATCAGGGCTAGAAGTTGGTAAAACGTATCATTGGTCGTTTCTGATGGTTTGTGGCGAGCAAGTCATGCCAGATAGTCCCGGAGTCCAAGGGGTGATTAGACGGATTAAGCCCAATGGAACATTAAATCAGCTAGACAGAGAACCTCTGCTCGAACAGGCTCTCCGGTATGGGGAAAATGGTATCTGGTTTGATACGCTGACAACCCTGGCTCAACTTAGACAATCTAATCCAGGGGATTCCTCCTTCTCGGTGGCTTGGGCAGACTTATTGAAATCAGTGGGACTCGACGCGATCGCGACTCAACCCCTGGTTAATTAATAGGATGTAATGATGAAAATATCCCATCTGTAGGGGCGCACCGACGTGCGCCCTTTATCAAATGGTGTTTTTGCTGCCCAGATTCAACGCATTGAGTTGAGCTTGGGCTTTCTGTAGAGATTCATACCATTCCTTTTGCGGATCACTGTCGGCAACAATCCCCGCACCAACTTGTCCCCAAACCGTTGCCCCAGGTTGAGAATTGCCCGATTTACTATACAACAACGTGCGAATCAAAATATTTAAGTCGAGGTTTCCCCGCCAATCTAAATAACCGCAAGAACCATAAAATAAGTTGCGCTTGACAGGTTCAAGTTCTTCAATAATTTCCATACAGCGAACTTTAGGACAACCCGTAATGGTTCCCCCAGGAAATACACCGCGAATCAAGTCTATCGGGTCACACTTAGGGCTGAGTGTACCAATAATATTACTAACCAAGTGCATGACGTGGCTGTAGCGTTCAATACTAAGAAGTTCATTCACTTGTACAGTCCCCCATTCACAAACTCTGCCGATATCATTGCGCTCTAAGTCAACTAACATGATATGTTCGGCTCGTTCCTTAGTATTGGCAATTAACTCTTGGGCTAACTGTTCATCCTGAGTCGAAGTAGCACCACGTTTTCGCGTTCCAGCAATCGGTCTAGTCTCAACTTTATTCCCTGATAATTGAATCAATCGTTCAGGTGAACAGCTAATCATTGCCCCCCACGGAGTTTGCCAATAACTGGCAAAAGGGGAAGGATTAATCTGTTGCAACGCTCGATAAATTGACCAGCTATCCAAAGCAGTATGTGCTTCAAACCGTAACGACAAATTTGCCTGGAAGATATCGCCAGCTTGAATATAGTTTTTCCCTTGCTGCACCGCCGCTATATAATCTTGCTGAGAGATTTGGAAAATAGGAGTAATGGGATTACTTTTGTCCGGTTTTGGTAAATCCTGTGATCTTATCTCTCTATCAGCTTGTTTTAGCTGACGTTGTAGGGAGTCGAGTTGAGCCGAATCTGTCGTCGCTAACCAGAGAACTTGTTGGTGATGATCTAGTACAGCAAAGGATTCCGGTTCATACCAGTAGGCGATGGGGAAAGGAAGGGGATCGGTGTTTAGTTGGGGGAGTTGCTCAATCTCCCAGGCTAAATCATATCCCAGCCATCCTAACCAACCCCCTGTAAAGGGAAGGAGAGCAGGAACCAGTGATTGAGCCTTTTGCACTTGAAGCAGGCGGCGTAGGAAGGGTAGAATGTCTCCCACAGACGGTGTCCAGAGCTGAGGTTGATGCTCAATAAAGCGAGGAGAACCCGCACAAATAGAATATCGAGCTAGATGGGTATTATTTGGCGTCACGGGGCTTTCTAGGAGAGTAGCAATGTGACAATTTTCAGCCAAGTTTCCTTCTAGAGCTGAATCTCCTGTGGGATGAAGAAATAGCGCCTCGAAGACGTGGGAACCACTACGCTTAGCCAAAGGAAGCTTGCGCCAATGCCAAGGTTGTATGGGTTTGAGGGAGAATGGGCTAGGGAGCATGTCAGGGGCGATGTCGGACAAGTTTTTTCCTTATTTTGCGCCTTTTGGTTACAATATTTTTATACATCAACCCTCTATAGACAATAACAATTTAGCAGTTTCCTGGGCGAGTCAATCTACCTATACGTCTTTACGCTAATAATTCGGAAGCAATGGGTTAAACAGAACTTGATTGAAGAACCTGTGTCTATAAAATAGCGGCAATTTTTAAGCCAAAAGGTAATGAATGAATCGATAGCATTTTTCCAAACAGGGCTACCCGAAGGTCCAATTGTAGCGTTTACTATTCTGCTGTTAGTCAGTTTAACCATTCCGCCGTTGTTCGAGCGTCTGGGATTGCCTGGGTTAGTCGGATTGCTGTTGGCAGGAGTCATTCTGGGTTCCAATGGTTTGCAGCTATTGGATGCTGACAGCGAAACCATGAAGCTGCTATCAGATATCGGCAAAATTTACCTAATGTTTGTGGCTGGGCTAGAAATTGACTTGGTGCAGTTCCGCAAGAAAAAACATCGCTCCTTAGTTTTTGGATTAATGACCTTTATCGTACCACTTGTCACCAGTATGATGATTGGACGATTATTTGGTTTTGGGTGGAATACCTCCCTACTGATGGGTTCTTTATTTGCCTCCCATACCCTATTAGGGTATCCCATTGTCCAGCGCTTGGGTTTAGTTGAGAAAGAATCAGTCATTGTTACCATTGGCGCGACAATCTTTACCGATATTAGTGCGCTGCTTGTCCTAGCACTATGCGTTTCGATTAATGCGGGAGATTTTTCTCTCTATAGTTTGATGCAGCAATTGGTTTCATTAGCCATTTACACCGCCATCGTTTTATTTGGCTTTGACTGGGTGGGGAAGGAACATTTTCGGCGGACGGGAGATGATGAGGGAAATCAGTTTTTGTTCGTACTTCTGGCGGTGTTTCTAGCGTCAGTGGGGGCGGAGATTATTCAGATTGATCAGATTGTCGGTGCCTTTATGGCAGGTTTAGCCGTAAATGATGTAGTGGGAAACTCACCCGTTAAAGAAAAAGTGGAGTTTGTGGGCAGTGTTTTATTTATCCCCTTTTTCTTTGTAGATATGGGTTTACTCCTAGACATTCCCGTGTTTGTCGAAAGCCTCACCACCAGTTTTTGGCTAACCCTGGCAATTGTCGTGGGATTGCTGGGGAGCAAATTTTTCGCCGCCGCGATCGCGAAATTCCTCTATCATTACAGTTTTAACGAGATGATGGTAATGTGGTCTCTGTCTGTACCCCAAGTCGCCGCCACACTAGCCGCCGCCTTGGTTGGTTTGCAGGTGGGGTTAATCACGGAAACCGTCTTTAACAGCATCATTGTTTTAATGCTGGTTACCTCTATCCTGGGTCCTTTACTAACCGGAAAATTTGCCCCGAAACTTCCTTTACCCAAACCCAGCCCGAAAACTAGCCAGTCTAAACTCTGGTGGGAAAATCATCGCTTTGAACATTTAGAGGAACAAGAGCCGGTTCCGTTTACGATAGTCGTACCTGTTAGCAAAAGTCAAACCAAGGGGTATTTGATGGAAATGGCAGCCCTGCTAGCCCATCACCAATCCGGTCAAATTATACCTCTATCTATCTCTCCATCTCATACCTACATGGATGAACCCCAGATGCAGGTTAACCTGCGCCAAAGTCGGCGACTCCTGAACAAAGCGCTAACAGTTAGTTCTGAGTTTGAAGCCGAGGCGAAACCTGTACTGAGGATTGAGAATGACATCGCCTCGGGAATTGTTCACACCGCCCGGGAACAAGACGCCAGTTTAATTGTCATGAGTTGGCGCAAAAATACAGGATTGCGGGCACGTTTGTTTGGTACGATTATTAACCGGGTATTTTGGGCATCTCACTGTCCAGTTGCGGTGCTGCGACTCTTAGATGAGCCAGTCAACCTGCGTAAAATCTTGGTGCCCGCGAAAAACTTCTCGCCGCAGACAATACGCACGGTGAGGTTTGCTCAACTCCTGGCTGATACCCATCAAGGGGAGGTGAAACTGCTACACGTTTGTCCGACTAAAACGGCATCCTCCGAAATGGCGGCGATTGAAGACGAGTATATTAAGGTGTTAAATGTCACTGGCGGGCATGTCAAACCAACAGTGCAAGTAATTCAAAGTGACGATGTGGCGCAGGCGATTCTGAAGGTGGCTCAGTTAGCGGATATGGTAATTTTGCGCTCTTTGCGTCGCCGTACTATTGCTGGGTTAGCGGTGAGCGATATTACCACACAATTGATCAAGGAACTCACCTGCTCATTAGTGTTGTTTGGGGAACCGTATTGAACAGGTATGCTCTTGTTGCGATCGCCTCCTCCTAATCAAGATTTATGAAAAGAGCGATCGCATTCATTTTATCGCTCTACGCTTGCTTTTTCTTCAGGATTGAACCGACTCCCATTGCACCGAATGCCAATACACCCAAAACCGAAGCAGGCTCTGGTACTGATGTTTTGGCACTAACTGTAATCTCCCCAGAATTTTGATCTAATTGAATTGAAGTTGCTATTTGATCAACATCCTGACGCAATTCCAAGAAGCTACCAATCTCTCCAGATAAGAATTGTTCTCCGATTACACCCGTACCCCCTCCTACATCGAAACCACCAAACAGGGTTTGAGTCGAAGTATCAAAATTAAATTCAAAAAAAGGAGATTCAGAGACTCCGTCAGTCACCGTATTAAGCGACTGGAGCGGATTGTTGTTTGGATCGAAGAAAGAAACCATTAAGGATTGTAGGTTGTTCGTCGCTCCAGCACCGCTCTCGGAAATAATGGTTGGAGCTGTGGTTTCGTCGTAGCTGAACATCCCCGTTGCTGAATAACCCGTATCCCCCTGCCAATTAAAGTTGAACGAGATCGCTTGGGCTTGTTGAGCGATCGCCATCGATAAAGCCGCCGAAGTCGCAGCGGTAACGGCAATTTTCTTGAAAATGTTTTGCATGACTCTCATTAAAATGGTGCTGTAAACTGAAAAATATACTATGGATTACTTTATGCCGTCAATGCCAAGGAGTCAAGTAAAGATTTGATGAAGTTGCCGTTAAACTAGGAAGTTTTGTGATGGGAGCAGGTCAGTTTTGCACAAAATGTTCTCGTAGGTTGGGTAGAGCGATAGCGTTACCCAACAGGCTAACGATGGCGTTGGGTTTCGTTCCTCAACCCAACCTACAAAGGTGCCATGCTCCCAACTAATTTCTCTAGAATTTTTTTCATAGTTGTGGCGGTTTACCTGAAAAGGAAGCAGTCAAGCCCGATTATATATCAGTCATTGTTATCATTAGCAAAACAATCTTTACTCATCACAGTTTTAGCCTAATATGAATCCCTACGCTATTATTCATCAAACTCAACGCCAACGAGTCAGCGATGGTATGACGCGATCGCTCCTGGAAAACTGCGAGAATACCCCCCGCATCCTGGTACTCGTTTGGTCTCAACTTGGTGACTTTGACAGCCTAGAATACGCCTTCTGGTTACAGCGAGAAGCTGAACAGTTGCAGGCGAAGAAAATCGCCATTCGCGCTGTGGGGATTGGCAATCTCGATTCAGGAAAACAGTTTTGTAATTACACCGGATTTCCGGCTGAGTGGTTGTTTGTTGATCCAGAGGCTCAATTGCATCGTCAGCTTAACCTCTATCCGGGGTTGAATTTTAGACTTCCTGGACTTTCTACCACTCAAACGGCTTGGCTCAACTTACTATTAATGTGTGCGGGTATTGGTAGCCCAGGTACACTAGCTGAAGTGTTTCGCGGTTATCGGGGCGATCGCAACGCACCTCAGCTGATTGGCGATGAGGAAGTCATCAAAGCGAAACCCTTACCCCCTCTCAAAGGCTCATTTTTTCAATTCGCTGGGGGAAGTGGATATCAGCGCCCCTTTGAATTAGCTACCTTAAGACTACGGAATATGGTGGAAGTTTTGGGTAATTGGAAAACCTATGTCCCCAATCCCGCCTATATGACACAGCGAGGTGGCACTTTCATGTTTGACTCAGACGGTAACGTATTGTATGAACATCGCGATCGCGCAATTCTCGGCTTTGCTGCCAACATGAGCCGCCCCTTATCATTTTTATATGAAAAAGGGTAGCGATCGCATCGATTACGGAATAAAAGTGCAGACAATTGGTGATTGAGTAATAAATAAATTTTTATGTAGGGGCGGGTTTTACTATTATCATTTTTTACCTCACCCAGATGTAACTAAACCCGCCCCGATGTAGAGACGTGCCATGGCACGTCTCTACAGTTCCTCTTCACAGATATACCCTAATCATGAACTATTCTTTTCCCAAACAAAAATACTATATCCTCTGGATTCCTAGCAATATTATCCTCACCCTTCTCACCCTCATCAGCGCAACCAATGCCGAAATAATCCCTGACACAGATAATTTTTCAACCAATACCAACGTTACCAATGGTGTAATTCAAGGAGGAATCAGAGTCGGGAATTCTCTCTTCCACAGTTTTGATGAATTTTCTATTCCGACAAATTCACAAGCCGTATTTAAAATAAACACCCCAAACCTGGACATAGAAACTATTATCAGCCGCATCACGGGTGACAAGATATCCCTGATTGATGGCATCATTGGTGCGGATGGCACAGCTAACCTAGTGCTGATTAATCCCAACGGAATTATATTTGGTGCCAATGCTCAACTCAATATCGGTGGCTCTTTCTTAGCCAGTACCGCCAACAGTGTTATCTTTCCTGATGGCAGTGAATTCAGCACCACCAATCCCCAATCACCGCCCCTTTTAACCATTAATGTACCAATTGGCTTGCAGTTTGGTTCCAATCCGTCGCCGATTATTCATCAAACAAATAGTAACTTATCAGTAAACCCTGGTCAAACCTTGGCACTTGTGGGCGGAAATTTATCATTAAATGGAGCAAATATAACAGCAGCGCAAGGGCGAATTGAATTGGGGAGTGTGGCGAGTTCGGGACGAGTTAATCTGACTCCTATAACCACAGGATTTGCCTTGGACTATTCAGATATAAAACAGTTTGGCACCATTGACTTAAGCAATGGAACCGCCGTCAATACCAGTGGATTTAATGGTGGCAAAATTCGGATACGGGGAGGACAAGTTACCCTGACTCAAGGCTCAAACCTCGTAGCAGAAACCTTCGGCGATATAAACGGCGGCGGAATTGATATTCAGGCAAATCAGGTGAAACTGCAACAAGGTGCGTTTGCTTCTACCTCTACGTTTGGTACAGGTGCAGGAGGTGATTTGACCATTCAAGCTAACCGAGTGGATGTGATTGGCACAACTCTTTCACAACTCACACAACAGCTTCTATCCGGAAGCTTTGACCCATTTAATTTAAGTAATGGTTTATTTAGTTTTAGTGGTGGACAGGGTGATGCTGGACATTTAACCCTTGAAACCAATCAATTGATTGTACAAAATGGCGCGACTCTCCTCACCACAGCCTTTGCAGAGGGGAATGGTGGTGACTTAATTTTAAACGTCTCAGAGTTCGCAGATTTAACCCGTGGGTCTCTCTTACTGACCGGAACTACGGCGAAAGGAAACGCCGGGGATTTCCAAATTACCGCGAATCAGTTGCGAGTGCTAGAGGGTACATCATTAAGTACCACACCTAGCGCGATGAGTCAAGGTCAAGGGGGGAATTTAACTGTAACGGCTGAATTCGTGGAACTGAGAGGAACCCCCGCCAACGCTGTTGTTCCCGGCGGTTTGTTCACAACGACTCTGGGTGCAGGGGATGCTGGTGATTTTATCCTGAATACAGGTCAACTCATTGTTGCTGATGGGTCACAAATCTCAGCTGCTGCGGCGGGTGGGGGACGAGGGGGAAATCTCCGGGTTAACGCCGATACGGTGGAATTGAGGGGTGTTTCTGCTGATGGTCAGTTTTTGAGCGGGTTGTTTACCTCGTCATCCCTGTTAACCGTAGCAGGACAAAGGGGAACAGCACCCGCTGGAGATTTAATGATTAACACGCGCCGCTTAAGTGTGGGGGATGGCGCTCAAATTTCCGCCGCTACAGGGAGTGCAGGTACAGCCGGAACCTTAAATATCAATGCTTCTGAATCAGTCACAGTGGCGGGTGGGGCGACGGGTGTTGCTCCCGCTGTCGAACGAGTCTCCTTTGGCATTATTGGGGATGGTATCGTACCGAGTGCGATTGAAGCCAATACCAGTGGTGCAGGCGGTGCTGGGGATTTGCAGATTCAAACCGGACAGTTAAATGTGTGGGATGGCGCAGAAGTTGGCGTCAGGGGGACAGCATCGGGTGCTGCTGGTAATTTGGATATCACAGCCGATTCAATTTGGCTGGATAATCAAGGGGGAATTAGCGCAGCTACAGTGGCGGGGACAGGGGGAAATATTCGACTCGAAGCATCGAATGTGCTACTGCGGCGCAATAGTCGGATTACGACGAATACAGACAACAGTGATGGGGGTAATATAACAATCGATACCAATACTCTAGTCGCGATCGATAATAGTGATATCACGGCTAATGCTCGTCAAGGTCGAGGCGGTCGTGTTAGTATTACGGCTCAGGGTGTTTTTGGCATTCAGTTTCGGGATGAACTTACCCCAGATAGCGATATCACCGCCACATCAGATTTAGGACCACAATTTAATGGTCTGGTGACTTTAAATATTCAGGGGATTGACCCGAATCGGGGATTAGTTCAGTTACCGGAAAATTTTACTCAACCCAGTAATCAAATTGCCACAGGTTGTGTCGCTGAAACAGGAAATTCCCTTGTCATGACTGGACGAGGTGGACTACCCGAAGACCCCAGCCAATTTTTACGCGGTCGAACCCTTTGGCAAGATTTGCGTTCTCTGAATTTGGATGAAGAAAATCTGGGAGAGACGGGACCTGCAGAGAATCGACAGCAATTCCCATCGATAGGTTTTTTGGGAATCGAATCCTCACCTTTAACGACCTCACCCAGAAAGAAAATACATCCAGAGAAAAACTTGACCCCTGTGGAAGCTCAAGGATGGGTGATTGATGCAGATGGCAATGTCGAACTGGTGGCTAATATGCCCAATGATAGACTGGGTGTTGTTGATTTGCCCAGAACGTCTAATTGTTATTAAATAAGACGGTAGGTTGGGTTGAGGTACGAGACCTAATAAAAGTTCAACCCAATCTACTAAGAAATTTAATCAGTAGGACTGCGACTGGAAGTCGCTGCTACACAAATAAAGTCCGCCTGCGCGGACTAGATTATAAAGGGGGTAGTCAACCCAGATTTGATATTGTAAAGTATCATGACTTTTTTGCCCCGAATCAGACTGAAAATGGCTCTAAGGCGATCGCGAACTCAAACAATAGCGTCAGTCTCCTCACGGCTCAAGGCTTTCAGTCGCTGTATCGGGTTAGGATTACTCACATTGTTCCTGATAACGTGGGTTTTTCCCACCCAAGCGCAGTATCCGCCGATACCGCTTACAGAACTAACTCAGACTCAATTCTTGAGTAGGGAACAGGGAATAGGAAACAAAGAACAGGGGGATTTGAACTCAGTTCAGGAGAATGACAATGCTTTAACTCAACTTGAACAAGGCAAAGCTCTCTACGCGGCGGGGCGTTTTTGGCAAGCGATTACGGTTTGGCAACAGGCGATGCAAGCTTATCAAGATCGAGGCGATCGCATCCACCATGCCCTGAGTTTAAGTTATCTCTCCTTAGCCTATCAAGAGTTGGGACAATGGCAGGAGGCGGAACAAGGGATTACCCAAAGCCTAAATCTAGTGGCTAATCTCCTCAAACCCACCCGCAGTCATCAACGCCTTCTCGCCCAACTTCTGAATACTCAAGCCAGTCTCCATTATGCACAAGGACAAATGGAAGCGGCTTTAGAAACGTGGAAACAGGCAGAACAGGCGTATCAAGAGGCGGGTGATCAAACGGGTGTATTCGGGAGCCAAATTAACCAAGCGCAAGTCTTACAAGCATTGGGACTCTATCGGCGATCGCAGATTACCTTAGAGCGAGTGAAAACCCAGCTCCAAACTCAACCCGATTCCTTACTCAAAGCCGCCGGATTACGGAGTCTGGGCGTTGCGTTGCAAGTGGTGGGTAATCTAGAGGAATCACAACAGGTTTTGCAGCAAAGTTTGGCAATAACTCAGGGTTTCGATGCAATAGCTGAACAAAGTGCGACGCTATTTAGCCTGGGAAATACAGCGAGAGCGCAACAAGACTTTGAAGATGCGATCGCCTATTATCAACAAGCCGCCTCAACAGCAACCACCCCTGTGACTCAAGTTGAAGCCCAACTCAACCAACTCAGCCTGCTGATTGAAACCCAAAATTGGACAGACGCCCAAACCTTAGTCCCCCAAACTCAAGCTGAATTATCTAATTTACCCCTAAATCGGGCGGCGGTTTATGCTCAAGTGAATTTCGCCGAAAGCTTAATGAAAATGGGAAGCCATGTAGAGACGTTGCATGTAACGTCTGGGAGCCAATCTGTAGGGGCGGGTTTGACTGATAACGTTACCCAAGAAACCGCTAACTTGACTAAACCCGCCCTACCTAGGGAACAGGTTATAGTATCTCAATCTCCACCCAATTTTACCGGCGCCAAAGCGCAACTACAAACGATCGCACAATTATTAGCTAGAGCGATTCAACAAGCCAGACAGCTTAATGATAAGAGATCTGAATCTTACGCCCTCGGTCAATTGGGACATCTTTATATGCAGACACAGCAGTGGTTAGAGGCGCAAAGGTTAACTGAGGAAGCATTAAGTTTGGCGCAGGGAATACAAGCCACTGAAATCACCTATCGTTGGCAATGGCAATTGAGTCAGATACTCCAATACCAAGGTAATCTGACAGGCGCGATCGCGGCAAATCAAGAAGCGGTTTATACCCTGCAATCCTTACGCAGTGATTTGATGGCGATTAATCCTGATGTGCAATTTTCCTTTCGGGAAACCGTTGAACCCATTTATCGGAATTTAGTGGAATTGCTCTTAAGCAATCAGCCCACACCAGAACAGCTCAAAGCAGGGCGTGAAACCATTGAATCCCTAAGATTGGCGGAATTGGAGAACTTCTTTCGGGAAGTCTGTTGGCAAGTTCAACGCCAAACCATTGATCAGATTGATCCCCAAGCTTCAGTCATTTACCCGATTATTTTACCGAATCATTTTGCCGTTATTGTCTCCCTACCCGGAAAACCCCTGCGCTATTTCCAAACGGAGTTAGCTCAAACTCAAATAGATAGTACCATTGAGCAACTCCTACAAGCCTTAAATCCAGCTTGGTCAAACAGAGAACGGTTACGCCTTTCCCAACAACTTTATGATTGGTTAATCCGACCGATTGAGACTCAGTTAAGGGAGAATGAGATTAAAACCCTCGTCTTTGTTTTGGATGGTGCTTTACGGAATTTGCCCATGGCGGCGCTTTACGATGGACAGCAGTATCTGATCGAGAACTATAATATTGCTCTATCCCTAGGATTACAACTAATCGAGCCGCGATCGCTCTCCCCCAAGCAACTAAAAACCTTAACGGCTGGACTTAGCGAGGCGCGGGATGGTTTTCCGGCTCTCCCCGCAGTGGAGTTGGAAGTGCAAAACATCGCCGCACAAATTCCTTCAACTATCCTCCTGAATCAACAGTTTACCCCTCAAACTCTGCAAGAGCAAATTGAGGCGAATCCATTCCCAGTGGTTCACTTAGCGACTCATGGACAGTTTAGCTCCAAAGCAGAGAACACCTTTCTACTCACTTGGAATGGTCGCATCAAGGTGAAAGATTTGGATCAACTCCTGCAAGTCAGACAGCGACAGGATACCAACCCGATTGAACTCCTTGTCCTCAGCGCTTGCCAAACGGCGACAGGGGACAAGCGAGCGGCTTTGGGACTTGCGGGATTAGCCGTGCGATCGGGCGCTCGTAGTACCCTAGCAACCTTGTGGTCAGTTAATGATGAATCGACGGCTCAGTTAATGGTTGAATTTTATCGACAACTCACCCAATCTCAAGTCAGTAAAGCCCAAGCCCTGCGTCAGGCTCAACTTACTCTCCTACGTCAATCTAATTATCAGCATCCCTTTTACTGGGCGCCCTTTGTCTTAGTCGGAAATTGGCTTTGACTCAAATCCTGTTCCCTGTTGCCGATTACCTCATATTTACAAAAATAAAGAATGTATGTTAATAGTTACGGCTCATTGAACGTTATGATACGATACTTAGTATTAAAAACTCATGAGGGGTGTGACCCCACACTCCAAAATAAAAACTAACTGTTATAAGGAGTGACCGAAAATTGGGGATACAAGCCCCGTCCTTATCGGGCGGCTTTTTATTTGATAAATCGTCCTGTTATTTTGTCAAACAGTTGTATAATGGTGTTAGGAGGTGATGCAATTGTTTAATTTAACCTACGAGTTCAAACT
>NZ_JAVJZI010000141.1:0-7951 GCF_040223135.1 Coleofasciculus sp. G3-WIS-01 | reverse complement strand
GTGAGGGCGGGTTTTGTTGGGGCGTTAGGGGTTAATGTTGTTGAGTTAGCGCCTAAACCCGCCCCTACATTATTTGGGGATGGTGGGTTGAGGGTGTTTTTTGGGTTGGTTGCGGTGGTGAGGGCGGGTTTTGTTGAGGCGTTAGGGGTTAATGTTGTTGAGTTAGCGCCTAAACCCGCCCCTACAGCAGATGGGTTAGATGGGAAATCGGGATTGACATTTGGCGCGTTTTGGGTTTCGGGATTTTTCCCCAAATCGGCAACCTCTCGCCAATCATAGCCGAGTTTATCACAGAGTTCCTCAAAGTTTAAGTGGTCAACTGGTTTACCGTTGAGAAAGCTGTTCACCGTGTTTTGACATACGCCTACGGCTTCGGCTAAATCCGGCTGACGCGGGAAGCCATTGCGCCTGAGTGCTTGTTTCAGCTTGGGGATATAGTCAGGATGAACCCTTGTACCTCTTTTCATGCGCGATCGCACAATCTTTTTCTTAGTATATCAAGGACTAACTTGGGACTAACTTGGGACAAAATGGTTAACAAGTGGGTTGGGATTGGGATTAAACCTGGGATTCGGGGGTGTTTGATGAAAGAGTAAACCATTCAACCCAACTCTTATGAACAAAAAGCATTCTGAACTTTTGCTAAAAACCTTGGAAGTAAGTACGTTTATCGTTACTCTTTACACCTATTCGGCTTTTGTGGGAATTGCGGCGGCGGGTTTAGCGATTTATTGTTTACTTCAGCAAGCGCGGGAGGAGGATGGGTAGTATTGAATTCGTTCGTCGTCAGGGAACCTTAGTCTATAATCCAGTTAACTTGAAGCAGGATTAAGTTCATCATGAAGTTCATAGTGAAAAACCTTAACCTTAGATTTTGTTGGGTTGACGTAAGGAAACCCAACCTACAATGCTTAATCTCAATCAAAGTCCCCCTTAAAAAGGGGGATTTAGGGGGATAAAAAATGCATCAACGAAGCCATAGCGACTTTTCCAACCACCTCTCAAGCGCGGTTTCATTTTCCCAGTAACCTACCAAGTTAGATGGTGTATGGTGGAACATTTCATGATTCATAGTTTATCTAAACTTATCCATTGAGTAAGGCATTAATAATCGTTGCTAGTTTCTTCAAATTCACAGGTTTAGTCATATAATAGGATACACCGGCGGCTAAACATTTTTCGCGATCGCCTGACATCGCCAGCGCCGTTATCGCAATAATTGGAATGTTAGCAGTGCGGGGATTGGCGCGAATCTGTTGCGTGGCGCTTAACCCATCAAGTTCTGGCATCTGAATGTCCATTAAAATCAGATCAGGCTTCCGCCGTTGGCTGAGTTGTACGGCTTCTTTGCCATCTTTTGCTATGATCATTTCATAGCCGATTCCCTGTAAGTAATCGGATAAGGTTTGGGTGTTGGCTTCGTTGTCTTCAGCTAATAAAATTAAGGGAGTCGTTCGCGGCAAATTCGTGTCTTCAATGTCTGATAAACTACACCCCAACGTCGCCTTTTCCTCTGGGGAACTGACGGGATAATTTGCTGAATGAGAACGCCAAGGAAGTCTCACGGTAAAGCAACTTCCTTTTCCGAGTTCACTGTCTACTGTTACCCATCCCCCATGTAATTCCACAATCCGCCGGACTAATGCCAATCCTAACCCTGTTCCCTGATGACGCCGGGATAAACTGCTATCAATTTGGACAAAGGATTGAAAGAGTTTCTCCAGATGTTCTTTCGCAATACCTATTCCCGTATCACTAACACTGATATAAAGCATCTCATTTGGGGAAGTTTTGAGTGTTAACCCTTCGTCCCCCTCAAGGGTATGGTTTGTAGGGGCGGGTTTAGGCATTTTCTTTTGGCTATTGATAGTAACGTTTGAACAAAACCCGCCCTGACTAAATGTAGAGTTTACGTCCTTGTCTCCCTCATCTCCCCCATCTTGCTTACAAATTTCTACCGTAACCCGTCCCCCCTCTGGGGTAAATTTCACCGCATTACTTAATAAGTTAATTAAGACTTGCTGTAAGCGTCGTTCATCGCCCAGAATAGTCTCTAATCCTTCGGCAATATTACCTGTAAGCGTAATGTTTTTATCTAAAGCGAGGGGTTTAATCAAGCTTAAACTCGCATCACACAGTTGGGTAATACTAACGGATGTCAGGTTTAACTCCAACTTCCCCGATTCAATCTTGGCTAAATCGAGAATATCGTTAATTAACTCCAGTAAATGTCTACCACTTTTTTCAATCGTGGCGAGAGATTTGCGCTGCTTGTCAGTAATCTCCCCATAGACTTCTTCTTGTAAGCTTTCAGATAAACCCAGAATCGCATTTAGAGGCGTTCGCAATTCATGACTCATATTTGCCAGAAACTCGTCTTTTAAGCGGGTAGCGTGGGCGAGTTCCGCATTTGTTGTCGCCAAGATATCATTATTGTGGCGCAATTGCTCGTATAATTGAGACTGTTTAATCGCGATCGCGAGTTGGGTGGCTAGGGATAGGAGTAACTCAATTTCCCAGGTTTTCCACTCTCGCGGATGGGAACATTGATGGACGATTAGTAATCCCCAGAGGATATCCTGTTGGACAATGGGGACAACCAGTTTTGCCCGGATTGCGTACTCCCCCATGAAGTCTACCATACAGGGTAAAACCTCTTCGCGATCGCGATCGGCTAAAGTATACACTTTTCCCTGAACATAATTCTGATAACAGGTTGGGGGAAAGGCTTCCGCCGGAAAAATAATATTCAATAACTGGGGAAATCCTGACGCTACCCCTTCCGCAATTGCCCGTCCCCGATTATCCTCAAAAAGCTGATACACTAATACTCTGTCAGCCATCAGTAATTGTTGGACTTCTTTAACCGTTGTAGTGAGAATTGTCTCCAAGTCTAGGGATTGACGAATGCGTTGAGACATCGCACTGATTAATCGTTCCCGTTCAACCTGTTGACGCAGAGTTTCTTCCGCCTGTTTGCGCGACGTAATATCTGACGCCGTACCCAGAATCTGTTTCGGTTTCCCCTCAGATGTGCGAGTAAAAATGGTATCCCAACTATACAACCAACGCCATTGACCATTTGCATGGCGCATCCGATACTCACATTCAATAATATCCCCATCTTTCGCCCGATCAAAGCGTTGATGCTTGAGTGACATTAAAGCTAAATCATCGGGATGCATCAGAGAGGGAAACAATCTAGATTCCATCTGCTGAATTTCTTCTGGGCTATAGCCCAGAATTTGAGCAACGGAACGGTTAATGTAGATATTTCGTTGTTCGACTAGATCATAAATATATAACACATTCGGGTTCGTATCCGCAATCCGTTGGATAAATCGCTGACTTTCTTGCAGCGCCAATTCTGCTTGTTTGCGATCGCTAATATCCCGAAAATAGACAGATAACCCTTCCTCCGAGGGATATACCCGCACTTCAAACCAGATATTATGTGGTGCATACAACTCCTCAAACGCCATCGGTTTTTGTTCCCGCGCCGCTTGGCGATAGACATCTTCAAATTTCGTGCCCATGGCGTCAGGAAATTCATCCCAGATACATCTACCAATCATGTCGGGTACTGGACGATTAATTAAGGGGGCTAAGAGGGAGTTAAAGTGGGTAAACCGCCAATTTTGATCCAGGGCAAAAAAGCCTTCAGTAATACTTTCTAATATATTATTAATCTTGCGATGAGAGTCTTGTAGGGCTAATTCCGTTTGATGGCGTTCATTAATTTCTCGGTGCAGTTGTTCCACCGTCTGTTCTAACGCCGTTGTCCGTTCTTGCACCCGCCGTTCTAGGGCTTCATTCAA
The DNA here is from genome assembly GCF_040223135.1 of Coleofasciculus sp. G3-WIS-01. Taxonomy (NCBI): domain Bacteria; kingdom Bacillati; phylum Cyanobacteriota; class Cyanophyceae; order Coleofasciculales; family Coleofasciculaceae; genus Coleofasciculus; species Coleofasciculus sp. G3-WIS-01. The sequence continues at coordinate 4,133 of NZ_JAVJZI010000141.1, read as the reverse complement.
GTGTTTCAGCGATTCTTCGGCTTGTTTGCGATCGCTAATATCTCGATAGGCGCTTAAAAAGAAAATTTGATTATCTTGGTAAATAATTGAATTCGATACTAACAGGGTTTTCTGTCTGCCGATTTTATCTACAAACGTGGTTTCAATATTTCGCAGTTTGCGTCTGCGATTGGGATTTTTTTGCCATTGCTTCACTTGCTGATATAGAACCGGATCAGGATAAAGTTGGAGGAGAAAATCATCACAACGATTTGCCTCCTGGCGTGTATATCCGGTAATTTGCTGCATTTGATGATTAAAGATGCGGAATTTACCCTGACTATTACTCAGGGTAATTCCTTCGCCTACGGTATCAATCACTGTAGACAACTGTCCCGCCATAGATTGAATCGCTTGTTCGGCTTTTTTTCGTTCCGTGATATCCGTAACCGTGGTTACCCGCAAACAGCGTTCCCCTTGCTGCATGATTGGTCCAGTGGTAACCTGAATATCAATTAATTTACCATCATGACGCCGTACCTGCCATTCACCGGAATGGTTAGGGTTAAGGAATTCAGTTAAGGATCGTCCTAATAAATAATCACACGGATAGGCAAATAGTTGGCAAAAGGCAGGATTCACCCGAACCAGTTGCCATTGTTCATCGGTAATACATAAGCCCACTGGGGCAGATTCATAAAATAACTCTAACAGTTTTTCACTGGTTTGGGCTTTTTCCTGCGCCTGAACCCGATGGGAAATATCCAGCCACGCACCAATTATTTCTTGGGGAATTCCTTGTTCATTGCGAATCAATTTCCAATCATCTTGTAGCCAAATATACTCTCCATTTTTCTGCTTAAATCGATATTCTTGAATCGAATAGCCTTGCTGAAAAAGTTGAGCAAATCCGGTGAGAGCGGTGGGTAAGTCTTGGGGATGAATATGATTTAACCAAAAATCGGCTTGTTCGAGAATTTCCGCTGGTGTATAGCCAATCAGGGCGGTAATATTATCACTAATAAATGTGGTTTGATAGGGAGGAATAAACTGGCGACTATAAATGGCTGTGGGACTCGCGGAGAGTAAATAATGCAGTCGTTCTTGAGTCGCCTTTGCAAATTTTTCTGCCTTTTGCCGTTCAGCGAGTTCAGTTTGCAATTGGGAAAAAGCATTCGCTTGTTGAATCGCGATCGCGATTTGAATGCTGAGTTGTTCTAATAAGTCTAATTCCTGGGGTTGCCATTGACGGGGGGCGGCACAGTGATGGGCGACTAATAAGCCCCAGAGTTGTTCGTTAATAATAATGGGTACGGTGAGAATAGCTTTGACTTGAAACTGTTCGAGTAATTCTAAATGGCAGGGGTTTAACCCTTGATGATAGATATTATTCGTCACCTGACGCCGCCCATTCAGATAGTCAGATCCCTTGGTTTCTTGGAAGTAACTATCACGAATTTGTGATCCGATAACTGGGGGAAAATCACCCACCGATTCAGCGACAATCTCCCCACTCCAATCCTCAGTGAACTGATAAACCAAAACGCGATCGCAATGGAGTAATTGCCGCACTTCTTGAACCGTGGCTTGGAAGATATCCGGCAGTTTCAGGAAGCAGCGAATCCGTTGGGCAATGGAACGTAAAATATGTTCCCGTTCTGCCTGTTTTTGTAACTGTTTGGTGCGGGATTGGACTAATTCTTCTAGCTGGGTATTGCGACTTTCTAATAACTCAATCTTTTCCGCTTCTAACTGACCGATGACTTGCTGTAATTGGTCAATCACGCCATACATTTCCATCGGATCAAGAACTTGCAGCAACCGAGTTTGGGTGACAATTCCCAACAATTCCCCCTCGTCACCCGTGACGACTAATCGCCGTACATAGCGACGCTGCATTTCCTGATTGGCTTGCCAAAGATTATCTGTGGTACCCAGGCAAAATAGGGGTTGACTCATGACATCATTTGCCTTTAATCCACTCAGATTGACGCCCAATACCTGAAACTGGACAATATCCCGTTCCGTGACAATTCCGACAGGTTTTTGTTGATTTTTTCCCGGAATCTCTTGACAAATAACCACACAACTGACTCGATGTCGTGCCATCAACTGTGCCAGTTTGAGAACTGAGGTATCGACGGTTGCTTGAATTACGGTAGTATTCATCACCTCATCTACCGTTCGTAGTTTCAGCAGATGAGATGGTTCAATGACTGAACGCAGGGTGGAAAGCGTAATTAAACCTAGGAATTGTTCGTGCTCATCCACCACAGGTAGATGACGAATCTGGTATTGTTTGAGAATACCTAAGACACTGAAAACATCTCGAAACTCGCTCGACTTGAGGCGATAATCCGGGGGACTCATTACCTGGCGAATACTCACCCCCGCCAAATTTCGCCCTTGTGCAGTTAAGCGCACCACATCCCGTTCAGTAAAGATACCCATAAGCTGTGATCCTTGGATGACTAACACACAGCTAGTGGAGAGAAACAGTAAGGGATTCTCAGAGGGTTCTGGCGTCTGATCTTTATCCTGGGAACAGGAACATCCCTGCACCTGACTCATTCGCGCCAAAACCTCAACCACAGGGGTATCCAGCGTCACTGTAACCGGCTGGCGATCGAGGATATCGTTCAGTTGGGGAGAGTGGAAGCACCAAGGTTGGTTAGGGAGATGAGGAGCGGATGCCATAGGGATGCTAAACTAATAAGCTATGAGTGATTAAGTCATAAAGTCGAATGGAAGGTCGCATTAGTGACCGTTTTGGGATAAAGGTGTACTATTCCTTTTTCAGCATACTGTTTTGATTACTGTTCGTAGTTACGATGCGAGCGCCATAAGCCAGTGGAGCGCTGAGGGCTGGCGTGATACAGCTAAAATAGTTCTTGTTGGAAACTGGAAAAGCCTAACTCCCCAGCCCCCTTAAGAGCCTATGCATTACTCACATCTTTCTGGGCTCAATAGGTTGTTCTCTATGATCTATAGAGGTTTGGACTTTGGACAAATAGGATTTTTACACTGCATATAGCGTAAGCTTTCTCTCATTTTTGCCCTAGATGTAGTATCTGCAAGCATTTTGTCCAAAGTCCAGTAGAGGTAGAAAGCCGCTTTTGAGATGGTAATCGCTAAAACGATTATGGGATAAGGCTTTAGCCTTGCTGTAGTATATCTACACTGGGGAGACTTCCTTCTAAGATTGCTACTGCGCCGAAAATCAAAAATAACACTCCCCCTAACGCCGTCACCCAACGTTCAGAAATTCGTCCCGCAATTAACCGTCCACCGATTACCGCAATCGCCGTGCAAATCCCATGACCTAAAATTGCCCCTAAAGTAACGCCAATCGGTTGATAGGAGGCGGCTAAGGCGATGGTGCTAATTTGGGTGCGATCGCCCCACTCCGCCAGAAAGGTCATAGTAAAGGCTTGCAGTACAATAGCGAGATTGGCAGAACGTAACTTATCTTTTGCTGAACGTGCGATCGCGCCATCCGGATTCTGCTTGGCGACTTCCATCGCCGCTTCCTTTGCCCCTGTATTTTCAGCAACAGCTGGCATTTGACTGGCATCATACAACAGCTTAAAGCCAAATCCTAAAAATAAAGCAATTTCCCCATAATGAATATAATATTGAGGGAGCAACGACACCACCTGTCCCAATAACACGGATAGTAGTGTCATCGCTGCTAACGCCCCTAGGACTCCTAAAAAGACCAGCCGCCGCGAATGGCGCATGGACAAGATTACGCCGATAAAAAACGTCTTATCTCCTAACTCAGAAATCGTAATCAGTAATAATCCGGCGGTAAATGCGGCTAACATTCTCTCAAGCTCCTTAACTAATATACCGCTGATAGAGCTTGATGAGAAAAGGCAGACCTCACCCAGCTCACATCAACTTGTGAACTTAGTGAAAGTCTCGCTACCAAGGGACTAGAAAAAAGTGCAGATCGTGATTCTGGAGATTTAACTGACATGACACTTCAGTCCCTTGTCACCTGAACCAGGCTCATAAAAATCCTTCGTTGTGGGAAACCCTGTGTCTTTAGACCAGGGAGGAACACGCGGTAGCGGTTTAAGAAGCATACCCCTTTCGGGGTGGAGGGGTATGGTTGCCCCTCCGGTTTTCACCCATTTCTGGGGTAAAGT
>NZ_JAVJZI010000108.1:0-22255 GCF_040223135.1 Coleofasciculus sp. G3-WIS-01 | reverse complement strand
GTCTTCCTCCATAATGACCGCCTGATCACAGTTGTGGCTTACCCCATTAGGGGCGCGATCGCTTTCCCCCTTCGTCTTCCTCCATAATGAGTATTACTTTTGTCAAGTACAATTTATACCAAATTAGATGAGCTTACCCTGGGGCTATAGGATAGTTCTCCCAAGTTTAAGGGAATCTCGATCATCAATTCTGTTCCTTTCCCTAGACGAGAAACACAACTAATATTACCGTTGTGTTTATCAACAATAATCTGATGGCTAATGGCTAACCCCAATCCTGTACCACTTCCGACAGGCTTGGTCGTAAAAAATGGGTCAAAGATATGCTGACGCACGTCTTCATTCATCCCACATCCGTTATCAGCAATGCGAATAATAATAAATGGAGACAGTTTTGACCCTTCAGGACTTTCGAGGGAACCTGGTTTTGAGTGTTGAATTAATTCCTTTGTCTCGCCTATCCTATTGGTGGATACTTCAGTCGTTATCTTAATCCATTGGGGTTCAGGTTGGTTGCTTAAGGCTTCAATGGCATTATCTAAAATGTTAATAAATACCTGATTTAGCTGACTGGCATAACATTTAACTTGAGGGAGTTGACCATACTCTTTGAACACGATAATTTCCGGACGATTCCCTTCGGCGCGGAGTCGGTTTTGTAATATAAATAGCGTATTATCTAAACCTTCATGGATATCCACCTGTTTTAACTCGGCTTCATCTAATTTTGAGAAACTTTTTAGCGATCGCACAATCTGTTCGATGCGTTGAGTTCCCAACTGCATGGAGTTGATCAGCTTTGACCAATCTTTGATGAGAAACTCTAAGTCAATCTCGTCACTCAGTTGCTGAATCTCTGGTGTAGGATTGGGGTACGTTTGTTGGTAGAGTTGCAGCAGTGCGAGTAATTCTCGGAAGTATTGACGGGCATAAGTCAGATTGCCGAAGATAAAGTTAGTCGGGTTATTAATTTCGTGTGCCACACCTGCAACCATGCGCCCTAAACTGGACATTTTCTCGGTTTGGATCAGTTGGGATTGAGTGCGTTTTAATTCTTGTAAGGTTTGTTGCAATGCCTGGGCTTTTTCCCGTTCCCTGGTTTCAGACTCCTGCAAGGCGATCTCGATGTGTTTGCGATCGCTAATGTCTCTATGCGTCCCACTCATCCGCACGGGTAAGCTATTCTCATCCCAGGCGACCACTTTACCATAGTTAGACACCCATTTCCATTTCCCGGATTTCGTCAGCAGTCGATAGTCAAATTGGTAAGGAATTGAGCAGTTTTTTAAATGCGCCTGTAACAGGTTCATCACCCAAGGTTTATCATCGGGATGGATCAGGTTTTCCCAAGTGCTGATATCTGTAGGAAGTTCATCGGACTCATACCCCAACATATCACTCCAACGCTGGTCAATATAAAAGTCTCCCGTTGTGATCATCCAATCCCACAACCCATCCCCAGAAGCGTTTAACGCAAGCTGCAAGCGTTCTTGAGTCTGGTGCAAAGCTTGTTGCGATCGCTGGCGTTCAATGGCAATTGTGGCAAGATAAATTGTTTGGGCGATTAAGTCTTGATCGAGATCGGTTGCTGTCTGCGGTTGGTCATAATACCCACCAAAAGTCCCCAAAACCATCCCATCACTCGACAAAATCGGCATCGACCAACAGGCTTTAAGTCCGTAGGATAATGCCAAATCCCGGAAGTTTACCCACAAAGGGTCGTTGGCAATATCGGCTACAATTACAGTCGCCTTACGATAGGCGGCGGCACCGCAAGAACCAACATCTGCACCAATCGCTAGACCATCAATGGTTTTTGTGTACTCTTCGGGTAGACTGGGGGCGGCGGCGAAGTGCAATTTACCCTGTTGATCCAGCAACAGAAACGCCGAGCGCATTTGTCCCGATTGTTCCTCAACGAACCTCGCCAAAGCATCCAGGATGTCTGGGAGAGGTACATCAGAGGCAATCAGTTTCAGAATCTGGTTCTGTCCAGTCAGCAGCATCTCGGCATGTTTGCGATCAGTAATATCCATCGCTGTTCCGAACAGTCTGATCACTTGCCCCTGTTCGTTCACAACAGGTTCACCTCTTGCCTCGACATGGCGCACTTCACCCCTTCCCTGATTCCCCCTAGGGAGAGATGGCACATCAGCAGCATGGGTTTTACCTCGGATAATGCGGAAGTCAAGATTATATTTTATCCCCTGTGCGATCGCGCGGTCTACGGCGTTTTTCCACAGGTCTTGATCTTCTGGATGAATCGTCTCCTGCAGTTCAGCATAGGTGGGTTCACCCTGTTGAGGATCACGTCCCCAAATGCGAAACAATTCCTCTGTCCAAGTCATTTTTCCCGTGACCAAATCACAATCCCAACTGCCAATATGGGCAACTGTCTGGGCTTGTTTTAGAGAGGCTTCACTATGGCTGAGTTGTTCTTGGATACGTTGGCGTTCTACTATCTCTTGTTTCAGTCGGGTATTTTTAGCCAAGAGTTGTTTGGCTTGGGTTCTTAGACGCAATTGATGCTTGACCCGCGCCATCACTTCTTGAAGCTGGAACGGTTTAGAGATATAGTCTGCCCCACCCACTTCAAAGGCTTTAACTTTATCGAACCCTTCTTTCAACGCGCTGATAAAAATAACCGGAATATCTTTAGTTTTATCATCTGCTTTCAAGGATTGACAGACTTGATAGCCATCCATCTGTGGCATGACAATATCCAGCAAAATCAAATCGGGGAGATTGGCTTTGGCAGCTTTGAGCGCCAGAATGCTATTGGGGATAGTCCTGACTTTGTACCCTTGCTTGGATAACATATCGGTTAACAGGTACAAATTAGCCGGAGTATCATCTACAACCAGGATACTGCCTTTGTTATTTTTCCGTTGTCCTTGATCATTCGTCATTTTTCCTTTGTCTTATGTCTTATGTTATACTCGCGAAGCGCTAAGCCAGCTACGTCCTTTTTTTATACCCAAGACTAATTACGGCGTTGGGGCGACTTGCTCAGCATTTCAGACAAGATAAGGGGTATCCTCTTCTTTTGTAACATCTTATTATCTTTTATTAAAATAATGCCGCGATAATGTAAAGAGTTGATGAAGTTTTTCTCAAGATAGGAGTTGCTACATTAGGTTGGGAAACCCAGGTTCTGTCTCCCGTAGCCTCCTATACATTGATTCCCATTAACTCCAACAATTCCCTAAACTGAAAATTTTTCGTCAAAATCTCTAGATCATTGGCAATTAATGCATAACTGGGACGAATGTTCTCAATAAGTTCTAGCATTCCCTCAAAATCACCCTCGATTGTGGTTTGGCTAAAATTTGCCAACGGGCATCGCTTCAAGAATTTGATGCCGTCGGCTTTCACTCTGGGCTAAAGCTTCATTGGAGGAGTTGAGTTCAGCAAAATACTGTTGCAATTGCCCGACCATCTGATTAAACGTCTTTGCCAATTGCCCCACTGCATCAGAACGTTCCTATAAATTCCCAAAACCTGGACAAAGCACATTTAAAAGTTCAGGCGGAATCTCCTCGTAATGTTCCAGCACAAAGTCCACAACGGCGAGATGGCGCAAATCTCTGGGTTGAGGACGGCGGTAATGGCGACCTCTTCTGAACCAACTATCAACAGTAGACATGGAACGGGAACAGATAAAAGCCATCGTTTCATGATTCACCTGCCATTTCGCATAAAACTGTTGCGGCGTCATTCCCAGTTGACAGTAGCCATAGAGGTCAATTAAAGCCTGTTGGCGTTCAGTAATAGGACGAGGTGTCATCGGCTTTCCTCCCAAGGTTCCAGGTCATCTTCCCAAGCCGTATCAGCCACCGTCCACCGGGAACTGGGGGAATGTTTGTCAAGCCAAATCAGGTAACACCATGTCCAACCACAATGGTGAGACGCAAAGCCGTAGAATCTGCCGATCGCAGTTCCCCAGTCGGGAGATTTTGGCGGATTGGGGAGTTTCGGGTTGAGGCTGTTTGCGCGATCGCGAATCCATTTCAGCTTGTCCCCAGAGAGGAATCTCGGTGGCTTGACGTGAGGGAAATTGGTGGGGAGTTCAACGGCTGAGAAGCGCTTGTGACTAAAGCTGATGGGTAAGTCGCAGCCGCCGTAATCCATAGCTTTGAGGTAGCCGGATACAATTTTGCCATTGAGAGTCGCAGTTAACTCTCGGATCAGGATCGCGGCGAGGCTTTCGAGTTCCGACTGGCTTACATTCATCCCGGCTGCATCAAACTCAGTGTCACAGAGGGTTTGCAGGCGAGAGAGGAGAGAGGCGATCGCAAAATCATCCAAGGCTTGCTGATAGCCTTTCTGGTTGGTGGATGGACGAATTAAGCCGCGATCGCACGTACTTTTTGAGAAATTTGGCATAGGATTGAAATTGCTCCTATTGATGGGAGTCAATGCCAGACCCGGTGCCGTCCAAAGCTGTGGGGCTGGCATTGTTTTTATTTGAATGCGTATATTCTAAATGCTTTTCAAGCAATATACCAGTTAATACGTATGAACAAACATAAAACAAGTAGCCCGCAACAAAAAAAGCCCAAATGTTAGCATGACGTGCAGAATATGCGCGTGAACTAACAGTAGATATGCCCAAAGGGAAAAAACGAATGCGGGGGGAACCCGTTGATCAGGATGAACTCAAGCAAAGACTCAATCTAACGGTTACACCGACGGGGGCGCGTGGACTAGAAGAAATCGCCCAGGAATTGGGGTTAAAGTCAAAAAGTGAGTTAGTGGATCAGATTGGGCGTAGACGGCTAATCGTTTCTCCAAATCCAGCCGTTAACCAAGATACAGAGGAGTGAGATTAATCTCTATTCTGGGTTTTCCTTTTCTCAGAAAAGATATAGATACAAAAAGACGAGCTGCTTTGGTAAGATAATAGATTTGTCTCAACCTTAGAATCAGAGACAGCAACGCCATTACCGCGAGGAGACTAGGTGAGTCGAGAACAACTAACCAATGACATCTGGCGTGCTTGTGACATCTTGCGCCGCGACAATAACTGTGGCGGTGTGATGGAGTATGTGGAACATCTGTCCTGGTTACTGTTCTTGAAATTCCTGGATGGACAGGAAGATGTCTTTGAACAGGAAGCCAAGTCAGCCAACCGCAAGTATACACGGGTTATCAGTAAACAGTATCGCTGGTCTAACTGGGTAACAAAGGCTTTGGGGAAAAAGGGACGCCGTAGTATTGCGGCGTGGGATGATCATCAGTTGATGGAGTTTGTCCGAGGTGAACTCATTCCTCACTTAGCGTCGTTATCGGGTTCACCGGAACGGGAAGTCATTGCTGGGATATTCCGCGATCGCAACGTGATTATCTGCGACTCACCCGATAACCTCAAAGATGTACTAAAGATTGTTGATCAGATTGACTTGACCAATCCTGACGATATCTACACCGTCTCTCACATCTACGAAGACTTACTCAAACGCCTCGGTAGTGAGAATAAGATGGCTGGAGAGTTTTACACTCCGCGTCCAGTGATTCGTTTTATGGTAGAGGTCATTGATCCTCAAATTGGCGAGACAGTTTACGATCCCGCCTGTGGAACCTGCGGATTTTTACTGGAGGCTTTCTTACATACGCAGAAGCAGGAGAAAACAGCCAAAGACCGAGAAATTCTCCAGCGCCATACCTTTGTCGGACAGGAGAAAAAGCCATTACCCGCCTTGCTTGGCACAATGAACATGGTGCTTCATGGCGTTTTAGTTCCAGATATAAGACGACGTAACACTCTTGCAGAAGATATCCGGGATGGGTCAGGACTCTTTGATGAGACGTTTGATGTGGTCTTGACAAATCCACCCTTTGGTGGAAAAGAAAATACTCGAATTCAGAAGAATTTCCCCGTCAAAGCCAACGCGACTGAACTTTTATTTCTGCAACACGTTATGAAAAAGCTTAAACCTAAGCAGGGGGCGCGTTGTGGCATAGTCGTACCTGAAGGAACACTTTTTCGAGGTGGAGCTTTTGCTACTGTGAAGAAAGAACTGCTTCATGATTTTAATCTGTTCATGGTTGTGAGTTTACCCCCTGGCACGTTTGCTCCCTATTCCGATGTTAAAGCCGCATTGCTTTTTTTTGAGAGAGGGGAACAACAAAAGGAGGTACTTTATCAAGATATAGCCTTACCTGATGACCTTAAGAAGTTCAGCAAGGTTAACTCAATTTCAGATGAGCATTTTGCGGAAGCGCGTCAGGTTTTGCAACAGATGAAGACTTACCTTCAGGGCAAGTCTCCTAGACCAGCTCTTACAGAGAATAGCTGGTTTGAAGATTCAGAAGAATTGAGAAAACGTGACTATGATTTAACAGCAAGAAATCCTAATTACGTTGAATGTGAAAAATTACCACATCCTGCGGAGATTACAGCTAAACTACTAGAAAATCAGTATGAGTTGCAGAAGAGACTAGAAAGACTACATAAGATGGTAAATGAGGATTGGGATGTGTGATGATTTTAACGACTCCTCAAAATTATATAACTACTCCTTGGAAATTACCCAACGGATGGGAATGGATACCATTGGGAGAAATTTGTGATATCGCTATTGGTGGAACACCTAGTCGTAATAATCCTGAATACTGGGGAACTGGTAAAACTTGGATTTCAATTGCTGACCTGAACGGCAGTATAGTAGAAAGCTCTAAAGAGGAAATTACAGAACTTGGCGTGGCTAACTCTAATGTCAAATTAGTCAAACCAAATACTATATTAATGAGTTTTAAATTAACCATTGGGAAATTGGGAATTGCTGGAAAACCCTTGTATACAAATGAAGCTATAGCCGCATTGCCAATAAAAAATAATTGGCAACACAAAATGAACTTAGAGTTTCTTTTTCGTGCTTTAGGTATAGTTCCACTTGCCCAAGAAGCGGATGTTGCGGTTAAAGGCAAAACCCTCAATAAAAAAAAGCTAGCACGAATTCTAATTCCAGTTCCTTTTTCTAAAAATCCTGTTTTATCGCTTGATATTCAGAATCGTGTTGTGTCCCGGATCGAATCATTACTATCTGAATTGAAAGGCGATCACAAACTTGTTAAGAAAATGCGTCGAGATACAGATAGGTTTTTAAATACTTCATTAAATGAGGTATTTAAAAACCTTGAACCTTTGACAAAAATTGTACCATTAAGAGAAGTAGCGACATCCTTTAATGGTCGTGCAAGTGGTCAAGGTAATTCTAATGTAAGAGTCTTTAAAACTAGGCATGTTTATCCTCATTCCCTTCGTTTGGATAATCCTTCATATATGAAGGAAGAACAAGCTCAGAAATTACCGCCAGATAGATACCTCAAGCCAGGTGATGTTCTCATGGCGAATATAGCCGAGGGAACTCTGGGGCGAGTTACGTATGTCCATGAGTGTGAAGATGATTGGACAGTTGACACACAAATCATGATTTTACGCTCCAAAGATGAAGATATCCTGCATGGAAAGTGGTTATATTACTATCTTTGGTCTGAACGCGGTCAGCACGAAATTCTCTCTCGGCGGTCTGGGATTGCTTTTGCTGAAAAGCGCGGACAAACACACATATATCCCAAAAATGTTCTAGAAATTCCAGTTCCAAAACCTCCAATAGATCAACAACGTCAAGCTATTGTTCATCTTGACTCAATCTTGTCTCATGTAGAATCAATGCAAGAAATATTCAAAGAAGACATTAACTTGCTTGATCGATTAGAACAGTCAATTCTAGAAAAAGCGTTTCAGGGGCAATTGTAGAACATGACGAGCATCGGCGAACAACTTAATCAGGTTTTGTCAGAATTCCGAAAGTATGGCATCACCGACGATCTCACAGTAATTGAATACATTGCCGGACTTCTACTTGAAGAAAAAAGAACCGTTTCAGATGCTCCAGAAATATCTTTATCAGAAAAGGAGAAACCCAGAAAACCACCCATAGACTTAAATATTCCGATAGAAGGGATCAAGCAGAACCTCCGTGAAGCAGCCGAACAAGCAGGAGGAGCCGCTAAATTATTTGACCGTCATGTTCTCTTTCGCTTACCTTCCATGCTTCCAGGGGGACGCTATCCGACTCCTAGACACATTGTCAAGTTTATGCAGCGTCTTGCCCAAGTTGACTTCAAAAATCATAGTGTGGCAGACTTTGCTTGTGGCAGTGGTGGCTTTTTAATTGATCGCGAGATAACTAATCCTAGCAATGATGAAGTAACAATCGGTATTGATATTTCTCCGGAATGGAAGCGACTTGCCTGGGCTAATACTAGACTGCATGGTTTTACTCCACGTTTGCTCAATGGAAATACACTTCAGGTTTGCGGTTCAGAAGAATTCGCTACAAAAAATTTCGACCGCATACTCATCAATCCGCCTTTCGGTGAAAAGATTGATGAAAAATTAGCAGAAAATACTCTGGGGTATAAAGTTAGTAGCCGCAGCGAAACAGCTCTGACTGCACTTGCCCTCCAAAAACTCGCACCCGGAGGAAAAGCAGCAATTTTAGTTCCTTCAGGTCTGCTATTTAGTAACAATACAGGTGAGAGAGTATTACGAAGAAAGCTAATCTTTGACTATAAACTTGAAGCGGTCATTTCCTTACCCAAAGACGCTTTACAACCCTACAGTCCGTTACAAACTCACCTGCTGCTTGTGAGTAAACCCGATAATTCCGCCCAACCCTCAAAAAGTGGAGAAAATCTAATCTGGTTTTGGCAGCTTGAACAGGATGGCTACCCTAGTGGTCGAGGTCGTGACTTAACTCAAGACCCCGATGAATCAGCAAGTGACTTACCCTTTGTCACCAAATTTTTCACCAATCCGAATCCCCCTCTTTTATTTCCCCAACAAAATCCTCGAATAGCCATCAGCAGAATAGCTGAAGGTACTGCGCTATTGGGCTTTGTTTGCCAAGCGACCTCGACAGAATTGACCTCGGTCACGTTTTATCCACACAATGAAACGACCTCTGCATTCCTGTTAACTGAGACTGCACCCATAGGTGAACAGCGCATCTGCGATCGCATCCCTTTGGATGGTAGTGAACCCTCACAGGTTGAAAATCCACAGCAGCTAATTCAAGACCTATACCAACTCACAAAGAAAGACCCTGATCCTGGTAAGCGGCTATTCTCTCAACCCGTAAAAGCAGCAGCAATCTCAGTTTTACCGGAAAACCAAGCTATAGGAAGAGATAGAGTCAAACTCCTCGGTGTAGCGGTGCGGTGCGACACCATTCAAGCACCAACCTACGATTTACGCCCAGAGCGTTATGTTGAAAAACAGGAGGAACCGCGTTCGACGGATTCTCCGGCTGAACTCCTCAGCCAAATTTACCAAAACCAAAGAAAGCTGTCTGGGCACATTGAGAGCCTATTTGGTCGTCTGGAACTCCCTGCGATCGCGAATCAACAACTTCCTTCTCCCTTGGCAAATATAGCATCCCTGGGAATTCTCGAAAAACTGAATCCAGAACAGAAGACCATTTGGCAGCAAATTCAGGCAAAAATAGAAAAAATTGATAGCCGTGATCAAGATAACCCACAAACCGCAGTACACTTTACCTTAGAGGAGTTGATCCAAGAGGATGACAGCGAGATATCAGAAATGACTCGCTCAACTGTCGATCTCCTGGAACGCCTGGGAGTAATTGTCCCAGTGACGATTACAACTCCTAGCACCGATGAGTCAATTCAGTGCTATCGTCGTGTTACAGAGCGAGACTTGTGGCAGTTCGACTGAAGCGAATCAGAATCAGAGGGGGAGAGTATATGAAATTGAAACGACTCTACCTAGGAGATTATCGGGTCTTGCGTGACCTAGAGATTCGCTTTTGTCCACCGAATGAACGCAGCCTAACTTTTACTCGCAACTATAGTCTCGATTTTTTAGTGGGTAAAAATGGCACAGGAAAATCAACGGTGCTGAAAATCTTATGGGATTTAATGAAGCAATTAGAAGGAAATCCCGTAGTTGATTATCCCTTTATCCTAGAATATGAATTGGGCAAGGGTAACCAAAAACGCTCGATCAAAATTGCTACCCTTCAAGAAGATGATGAAACGGGAGACGTTACTTTTACGAAAACACCATTAGCATTGGAAAACGGTGAACCTACGGCTATAGGTCTTGATATTATACCTGACCTTATTGTTTCTTTTACAACGGGAGATGAAATAGAATGGAATCTTCTTAACGAGCCAGCAAAGGACAATAGTCATTTAGGCAGTTTAACCCACTTAGCCAAGGAAGAAAAGTTAGAAATTCTAAAAGAGCGAGCAATTCGAGAACTCCCTGGACACCAAGCAAATTTAAACAATACAGAAGAGGATACAGAAAAAGACAGTCGCTGCTTGTTCATATCCAATAAGCAAATTAATCTGCTTACCCTTTGTGGACTATTGGTTGATTTAGCTAATAGTAAATCTGAATTAGCTCAAGTTTTAGAAGAATTACATATTAAATCACTGACAGGTTTTTCACTGAAATTTCGCTTAAATCAGGGAATTACCAAAATAGACCATCGAGAGCAAGTTATTAAACTAGGAAAATTTGCCTCTCATATCTTACACCAAGGAAGCGATTACCGACTGGTATTTGACCTGACTAGCGACAGAAGCTCAGTAGCACAAGAAATTATACGGGAGTTCGTTAGCGGTCTGGAGCTTTTCAAAAAACTGGCTAAACTGGCTGATGTTGATGAAAACGGGCAATCTGTTTTGAGAGAAGTTAGCATTTTCTTGGAGCGTACAGATTCCCAGTATCCTGAAGCTGAGTCTGAAATTCCTCCCTTACATCTTTGGGAATGGCTCAGTGATGGAGAGCGAAGCTTTTTAGGTCGAATGTGTCTATTCACTCTGCTCGGTTCGACCGAAGCGTTGATTTTGCTGGATGAACCAGAAGTTCACTTTAATGATTTCTGGAAGCGCCAAATTGTTAACCTGCTAGATGAAACGCTTAAAGACCGTCATAGCCATGTTTTGATGACTACTCACTCCAGCATCACTTTAACTGATGTTCCCAAAGAAGATGTGATTGTTTTGAAGCGTTTTGGTAATTACACTAAGGATTCGCTTCCTGCCCCCATACAAACCTTTGCTGCTAATCCCAGCGATATCATGGTACATGTCTTTGATGCACCCTATCCTGAAGGAAAATACAGTGTTGACTGCATTGAGCGAGAGCTAAAAGCTACAGCCAATCAAAATCTAGCTGAAAAACGAGAGGCGTTGGAGCGATTACTGTCTACAGTTGCTCAGGGGTATTGGAGTTATCGAATTCGTCGAGAATTGTCAGCTATAGAAGTGGAATGATTCATCAAGTTAAGTTGCCAGAACTCACTCTTAAATGTTTAACTGATGTAGTTTATCTACAAATGTGGTTTCTGAGATATGCATCTTCGAGAACGACATTAGACCATAAAAGCTGTGAGGATTATTTCAGGAAGCATCCCAGATTTCGGGGGAGACATGAACAGATTGCTAAATGGCTATGGAGCAAAAAGAGAGTTACTAAGCTCAATCTTCTCAAAGAGTTTGCTCAGGGTTCACCTGCGAAAAAGCGCCAGTGGAGCAGACGATTGTCTCGCGAAGCCCTAGGATTTTTAAGAGAGCCAGTTGGCTTCCTCATACCGCACGTTGAGGACATTGCACAACCTTGGCAGGAAGCAGGCGTTGGATTTCTTCGCAAATTTTATCAGGATCATCTCGGTAGCCAAACTGCTAAATTTCCTAAGTTCTTTTTTTCAGAACCAGAGTCATCCACATTTGGTAGACAAGATTTTATATCAGAATTTGAGCAAATTAACCAGTTATCGATTTGCCCTGCCTGTGATATGGAGTCTTTTTCGAGAATTGACCATTATTTTCCCAAAGGTCTCTATCCTCATCTTTCCTGCCACCCGTTTAATTTAGTTCCAATTTGTAATACTTGTAATACGGATTACAAAGGAGAAACTAATTTACTTCAAAGAAAAAGAACTGGTAAGCCCCGTAAATTAGAAGATATGTTCTTACCCTATCGGGGATATGGACTTAGAACAGAGACCTACTTAAAGATCAATCTCAAAAAGGGTGTACAACTTCCTATAATAATTGGACTTAAGCCCAAGCCAAACAAATCTCTCTGCGAAAAAGTAGAGGTATGCCGCGAGGGTTTCTCTATACCGGATAGGTGGCGTAAAAAATCAAGCCAAATTCAACGTTCAGTTTATAGCCAAATTCAACAAGTTATGCAAGCGAACGTTGCTTCATCTTCAACGCAGAACGCCTCACTTGATATATTTGCAGTACGCAATGTTTTGGACAATTTATTGTTTAACCTACTTGATTCACAGGGAAGAGAATCATCGCGTTTTCCAATGACGTGGTATCTCGTTGCTTTAATCAATAAGGAAGTAGAACCAGCTATAGATAGTTCTACACCGATCAATCTAGAAAATCACGAGCTACTTAAAGACATTGCTCATTGGTTGCGGCAAGAAAATGGCATTCCTCATCCTGCACATATTAGTTCTCCAGAAATTGACAAAGCGCGAAACTTGAGGAAACTAGCAACAGAATGAAAATGATTTTGTATCTTTTCCAGAGGAAAGCTTTGCCTGCACGACCGTGGAAAATTTTTTTCGCTTTTATACGGCTAAATAACATTATTAGGTTTGAACGATCGCGTAACTCCGAATCTGCCAAGGCGCTATCTTCAAAGTTTGCAGCGTCGGGGATTCTGGAGACTGATCCACAGGACGTTCTAATAAATCCACGCAACCCTCTATCGCCAACCCTAAATCACTATTTAACCAGAATTCCGCTTCCTCTCCCTGAGATTCATAACACCGCAGAATCCAACGGTGGGGATTATCTTGCGATCGCTTGAGAGCAATCACCACTAAATTTTCTGCCGATAACTCTAGCAAGGAACCCCTGGGGGGCAAGGAGTTAATACCCTTATCCGCCGTATCTTCTAGCCGGACGACTTGCAGGGGGAAATTTAACTCATACCCTCGCTGAACCGTTTTCGCGGCTTGCCAAGTACCAGCATGAGGATAAAGGGCGTAGGTGAAGTGGTGAATTCCGCGATCGGCATCGGGATGGGGCCATATTGGACTTTTGAGTAGGGTTAATCGGAGTTGAGAGGGTTGGGCGTCATAGCCGTATTTACAGTCATTGAGTAGACTCACG
This sequence comes from Coleofasciculus sp. G3-WIS-01, assembly GCF_040223135.1. NCBI lineage: Bacteria > Bacillati > Cyanobacteriota > Cyanophyceae > Coleofasciculales > Coleofasciculaceae > Coleofasciculus > Coleofasciculus sp. G3-WIS-01. Next base: position 9,076 of record NZ_JAVJZI010000108.1, on the reverse strand, counting down.
CCATAAGTTTGATCACCCAGATCCGCCCAACGTAAGGCTGGAACTTCCCATTTGGCTTGTTCGGCGGGGGTTTGGGGTTGGGTGGGGCGTTGGATGGCGCCGCAGGGAATTTCATAGGTGGCATAGTCGGCTTCTAGGTTTAAGGGGAATGCAGCTTTGACTAATACCTGGCGTTCCTGCCAATCTACGGTTGTGGCTATTTTAAGTAGGGGTGAATCTGATGTCAGGATGTAGTCTTGGCAAAATTGGGATTGTCCTAATTGGCGAATAACTTGGAGACGCGATCGCAGGTTTCCCTGTTCTAGCCATTGAATCGATTTCAGTTGGGTTGGTGGTAGGGGATGTTGATGGTAATTGGGGTCAATATTCCAGGCGTCCCAATATTGTCCTTTGTCTTCAAAGGCTTGCAGTTGATTTCCTGCACCGCTTAATATTTCTCGCTGGTTTTTTTTATCAAAGATGCTGCTTAAGTCGCCAGTATTTGGATCGACGATAATTCGCAGGTATTCATTTTCGAGGATAAATTCGTTATTGGGATTGGGGTTATCGTTTTCTGGGGGAGTATCAGTTGGACAAATCCAGACTATTTTATAGCCGATTGCGGGGATGTCTTTAGCCTGAAATAGCAGATGGGTTTGTCGGGGCTGGTTTAGGGGTTCTTGTTTTGCTGTTGATGATAACTCTTGTTCAAAACCCGCCCTGACTGATGTTTGGCTGGGAATTTTTTCGCCGTTACTATCGTATAGTTGCCAGGTTTGATTGTTGGTGATTGGGAATTGTTTTTTCAACGCAGAGGTTCGCAGAGGTTCGCGCAGAGGGACGCAGAGGGAGATAGTAATGAGTTCTGAATGTTGCCAGTTGAGGGGGTTGAATATGATTAGGGGTTGGGCGTTGGGGTGGGGGGGTGAGGGGAGGGTGATTTGGGACGCGATCGCGTTTAGGGATTCGGCTATGATTTTTTGGGTTATTGTCTCGGCTTGTTGCCATGTTTGGTTGGCTTCAATGAAGACTTCGGGAATGGAGGTTCCGGGTAAGATATCGTGGAATTGATTAAAGAGAACGTTTTTCCAGGCGGTTTCTAGTTGAGATTGGGGATAGTTTTTGTTGGTGATTAGGGTGGCGAGAGAGGCAAAGAGTTCGGCTTGGTAAAGTAATCTTTCACAGCGACGATTCCAGCGTTTTTGATCAGCGTGGGTGGTATAACAGCCGCGATGGAGTTCTAGATAAAGTTCGTTATTCCAAATTGGATTAGGAATTGAATATTTGTCGGGGTGGGTGTCACTATTATCGTTTTTTGTTCCCCTGATGTGATTAAACCCGCCCTCGGAGACGCGCCGTGGCACGTCTCTACAAATCATCTCCCTATCTCCTCTCTCTTCTAACTGATTCTCAAGATTCTGCAAATACTTCAGTGCGGTGGTAAATTCTAAATTGGGGAAGAAGGGAGACTGTTGCCAACGCTGTGTCACTTCTAACATATCGCGAGTGGGACCACCGCCATGATCGCCTACACCAGGTAACCAAAATACATCCTTAATCTTTGTTTGCCTTTGCCAATTAATCCCATAATTTGTCATGGTAATTGGATTGGTATCCATGACTCCGGTAATATTGGGCGGCGACATTAAACTGAGAATTTTAGTCCCATCCGGTGATTGCCACCAAAAGAGGTGATAGGGGAATTGAGTGGTGTCATTCCAATGCAGTTTTTGGGTGACAAAATAGTTAATTCCGCCTTGTTTTAAGAGTTGAGGTAATTGCCACGTAAAGCCAAAACTATCTGTAACCCAGGCGACTTGAGTAATTTGACCGAATTTTTCTTGAACGTAACGCTGACCATAAAGAATTTGCCGGACAATAGATTCACCGTCAATTAAATTTAATTCTGGTTCAACCCACATCCCCCCAACAATTTCCCAGCGACCTGCCATCACTTGTTGTTGTATTCTGGTAAATAAGTCGGGACGATTCTGTTCTACCCAGGCATAAAGGGCGGGTGTAGTATGACAATAGGTTAAATTAAGAAAATCTTGCTGTAAACTGAGAACAGATTCAAAGGTTCGCACTGCAACATCCCAGGTTTCTTGAGTAGACCATAACCAAGCCATATCTAAATGGGCATGACCTAGTAGGTGGAATGTGGCGTTAGGGGTTATATTTTTGGATAGCAGAGTTTGGCGCAATTGAGTTAGCGATCGCGTAAACTGATCGCCATGGGATACCCTCTGCCAGTCAATCTCAGCCACAGCAGCAGCTAGTGTTTCTAATTGTTCCGGTGCAAAGGCTTCTAAATAGTTCTGCAATACGGTTAATTCATCAGCAACAAATCCCGGATCAATCGAATGCGTTGATTCATAAATACAGAAAGACCCCATTAAGCCGCCAATATCATGACCCGGACTCACTAACCGCAACATGACGGTAATAGTTTCCCCAGGACTAATGGCTGAACTTAAGAGGACTCTATCTGAAGAATCAAATAAGTCTCCTGCTTGGACTAACTCACCATTCACAAAAATCTTGGCATCTTCCGCCCACCAGGTTAGCGCTAGTCGTAAGGTTAATCCAGCTAAAGGATAACCTTGTAAATCCTGGGGAATGGTAAATTGTTGACCGAACCACATAACTTGGTGTCCCGCTGACCAGATAATATAACCCTTATCATTGAGTTCAACACTTGACCCATGTGCCAAAATATGGTTACTTATCTCCTCCAGAGGTAGGTCTTCAGACCACAGTTTCCAATGAGTCTGCACATTCATCTGAGTTAAGGCGCGGAGTTTAGCAATAGATTCAGACAGGAATGTTAATGGAGACATGGTAAGGAATGATAAAAGTAACTAGCAATTAGGATTAAGAAAGTTTTAAATAACAAAGTCGCATTAACCAGCCTTGGGTTTAAACCCAAGGAACCAAAAGCTTGCATTCGTCTTTAAACGACTGGATAATAATTTTAGTCCATTTTAATGGACAGTAGCTCTTAGCCCGGAGTTTGAACTCCGGGCGGATGATTAAGTTTCTGGGTATCTTGTCCCCGGGTGCATGTCACAGTATGAAATAATAAATTAGTCATCGCTGCTTCTGCTTGCATCACTATGTCTGCTTCTACCCCAGGTCGCTATCGCAGTCGATTGTTCAATCTTATCAATCACCATTCTCGCCGACTCATCGATGGCGGTGAACGGGCAATCCGACATCTAAAAGTAGCGGCAGTTTGGGGAACGCAGATTCTCCTCTATCCTATATATATGGTTGTCCAAACCAGTCTCACGGCTGTTCGGCAACTTCCGGCAGAGGCAAAAGCGGGATGGACTCGATTAAAAGCCTTGACCCAATCCCAACCGTCAGAACAACCGCCTGCTGTTGATACCCCGATTCAACAGGTTCTTAAGCAAGTTGAAACGTTATCTTTACCTGAACCATCTCAGTCACAACTCACATCTTGCACCATTCTCAATAGGGCGGTTAAAACCGCAGCTACACAAACGAAACCCGCCTTCGCGGGTTCCCAAATCCTTGTTCCGTCAGTCCGCGTTAACGAAGCTTACCGAAGCGTCGGCGGACTGGGTTTGTCTAGCTGCGAATTCCATTCGCCAAGGCTTATTGGAATAGACCTAAATAAAATAACCGATACCTCATCCCCGAATCAGAATATTTCCACATCCTCACGGATAGAAATTCAAGGCGTAGCCACCCTCCTCTCCACCCGAACTCTAGTTTTAGTTTCCGTCGCTAATGAAATTCTGGATATCCTCACCCCAGAACAACAGCAAAAACTAGCCGCTAAAATAAGCTGGGAACTGGCTACCCTGTATCGTCAGTGGCGTTTAGTTTACAACTTAAAGACTTCTGGGGTGCAACGCCAACTCAGTCACTTGGCTAAACCCTCTCTGTTTCTCCCCTTGAGACTATTCTGGCAACTCATGGCATGGGTACAAACCAGTCCCGTTGCGATCGCAATTAATCTCTTTGGTGAGTCTACCTTCTCAGAACCCGCATCTGGTGCCAAGATCCCCCAAAACCTTGCCTATTCCTGGCTGAAACAATTTGCACCAGGGGGAACATTAGCCGCGATCGATGATACTATTGCCCAATGGGAATCGCACCCTTTACAGACATCCAATCACGTTGCGATCGCACTCCGTCAACGTAGCCAAACTCTACTGCAAACCTTCAAAACCTCATTCATCACTCCTCGACAACCCACTGATCCAACCGAGACATCAGAATCTCACCCCTTTTGGCTGGTAGGATTAATTTACGCCGCGATCGACTACTTTTTTGGTCAGGGTAGTTCTTACCGATTCCGCCAACCAGAAGCAACCTCGGTTAACCCCACCGAGGATATTAACCAACGATTCATTAACTCAACCGCTTCCGTAACCCTTCCGGGGACAGCATTCTCCTATACGAATGAACCCGATCCCTGGTTAACCTGGGATGATTTATTTGGCGATACAGAACCCGACTGGATTGAAACTCAAGCAATTTCCACAGGGTATGTTAAACACCCCTTAGAGCAAATCATGGAATGGTTGGATGTGGGTATGCTTTGGCTGGAGGAGGTAACAATTAAAGCTTGGCGATGGGTGCGACGGTTTGTCGTGAAAAATAAAGGATGAACAAGACACCACAGCTATCAGGGTACGATAGTATCGTGTCCCTACCCAATCAATTATCCCTGGGTTCAATGGCACTGAAAAGCGTGCATTTGAGGATCGCCAAAACCCTTGATATACCGTAGGGTGGGCATTGCCCACCAGCCTCATCTGAGCGTGCCATTGAATTCTGGGTTATCGTAGGGGCACGGCAATGCCTTCCTTGCAGTAAGTAGTCGGACTGGTATAAAACGGCAAGCTAATTAAGTGCAAGTAAATCGCCCTCAAACCCTTACTGTTCCCTGTTAAGAGTTCCCTAATCTCAACCGTTAACTTTAATTGTGTCCACCTACTCATTGGGATTATAGGGTTCTCCCTGCGGCAAAAATTGTTGCGGCGGTTAAAGTCAATTCCGGAAACGTTTTTGAGATAATTTTGTCATCGCCTCGAAATTGGCGAATTTGATATTCATCATCAATCAGTTCGCATAGCGTCAACGTTGGCTGCTTGGGAAAACCAATATGGCGACGCCCTCCTAAGCCAAGATAGTCAACAATCCAGTATTCTTGGATGGTTAAGGCTTCGTAGTCGGTTAATTTATGACCATAGTCATCGCGCCAATTGGTACTCACGACTTCAATAACTAATGGTACGGATGAACCTTGGGTAATCGTAGAGGCTGGTTTCCAGAGGGGTTCTTCTGGAATAGCCCTTTGATCCAGCACGACAATATCAGGTTTATAGCCCATGTAGAGGGTTTTGGGTTTGATGGTGCAGGTTCTGGGTAAAAAATAAGGGCGCTGCTGACGGCGTATCTGGAAATTTAGTTCGGCAACAATGAAGGCGATAACTTCTTCATGATCACCCCTGGGGTTCACTGCAATAATTTCTCCGTTGATCAGTTCGTAAATGCCGCCGTCTTCAGGATATAGGTCTAAATATTCTTCAAAGGTCAAAGGTTGAGACTGGGCTTGAACCATAGTACTTACTGTCGCTGGTACTCGTACTTGGCTAAAGTATAGTGTATCAGGGTTATCCGAGATTAGGTTAACCGTCTGCCTGGTTGTTCCATAGAATTGAAAAAACCCCCAGTTAGGGAACTGGGGGAAGTCGGCTACAAAAGAGCCTTCCATCCTTGTCGAACTCGATGATGTCTCTAGATTATGCAAACAAAGTGAAAAACTCGTGAACGAAAAAAAAATACCCCCGCCATTTTAGTTGGGGGTGGTTAATCACTTCCACATCAGGGTAACAACTATGATTAAAGGTATCGAACAATTGTGAAAAAAAGGTGAAAAGTCAAAAAAACCTCAGATTTCGGCTGAGGCGGCATAAATATAAAGGAGCATAACCCTTTATATTTCTAGAGTTTAGGGACGTATGCAGTTACCAGAGGCATAGTCGTGGTGTTCTCAAAAATTTTCTCTCTTCCCTAAAATTTTACTTTTGATTTCGATAAAGCAGCCACAGAAAATAGGGAGCGCCAAGCGAGTAGGACGATTTAATTTTTTTCCCACCTAATGATTTGAAGCCGCGCTGGTCTAGTTTTCCGGTGGCAATTCCGTTACCCAGCGACCCATTGGTACACACATCGGCGTCCCCGCTACCGGGTCAGGCACAATCCGACAGTCCAAACCAAACACTTCACGCACCATCGCCTCCGTCACAACTTGCATTGGCTCTCCTTGTGTATAAACTTGACCCTGCCGCACGGCAACCAGATGATCAGCGTAGCGACACGCCTGATTCAGGTCGTGCAGTACCATCACAATCGTCCGCCCTTCGCTCTGGTTCAACTCATACAGCAAATCCAATACCTCGACTTGATGCGCCAAGTCTAAGAACGTTGTTGGTTCATCCAATAGCAGAATTTCCGTATCCTGAGCGAGTGCCATAGCAATCCAAGCTCGTTGCCTTTGTCCACCAGAAAGCGTGTCCAATACTCGGTCTGCTAGTTGGGTTATCCCTGTAATGAAAAGCGCCTTCTCCACCAGGATTTCATCGTCTTTTGACCATTGCTGCAACCAGTTTTGGTAAGGGTAACGACCCTGAGCGACCAAATCTCGCACTGTCAACCCCTCCGGAGCTACTGGACTTTGGGGAAGAATTCCCAGTCGCTTCGCTACAGCTTTTGTTGAACGCTGGAAAATATCAGTCCCGTCTAAGTAAACTGTACCTGCACAAGGCTTGAGCAACCTCGCCAGTCCCCGCAACAGTGTTGATTTGCCACAGCCGTTGGGTCCAACCAAAGCCGTAATCTTCCTGACAGGAATTGCCAGGTCGAGGTTCGTGATCACAGGTGTTCCATCATACGCCAGAGAAAGTCGGCGAGTTGACAATAAGCTCATTTTATGAATAGATAGGGTCATCGCTTGCGGTTGCGAACCAGCAGATAGAGAAAATAAGGGGCACCGACAGCGGCGGTAATCGCACCACAGGGCAACTCGATGGGCGCAAAGAGTACCCGTGCCAACCAATCAGCCAGCACAATAATTAGTCCACCCATCAGTGCTGCTGTTGGCATTAACCCTTCGTGGTTGGGTCCAACCAACTGACGCCCCAAGTGCGGTGCCATCAATCCCACAAAGCCAACCGTACCCGCCACAGCCACAGCCGCGCCCGCCATTGCCGCACTCATTAGCAATAGCAAACCCCGCTGCCATTCCACTCGCGCCCCCAGTCCTCTGGCAAGGTCATCTCCGAGGGAGAGGGTATTCAGTGGCATCGAAAGCGCCAACGACAGGGGTACAAACACCGCCAGCCAGGGGAATAATGCCCCGACATGCTGCCAACCCCGTCCGTAGACACTTCCCGCCAGCCAAACCAATGCCTGAGTGACACTATTAATTTCCCCCAATGTGACCATTAAATTTGTCAAAGCCCCTAGGATAGCTGCTATCCCGACACCGACGAGAATTAACCGGATGGGAGAACTGCCCTTATCCCAAGCCAGAAGGTAGATAAAGATGGCAACAACCAACGCCCCAGCAAAGGCAGACAAAGGTAGGGCAAACAGCGGCACATCTGGAAATAAAACGATTAAACTGACAGCAGCTAAACTCGCACCCGCATTCACCCCAATGATGCCGGGATCGGCTAAGGGATTGCGTGTCAGTCCTTGCAGAATCGTCCCAGAGATGGCTAATCCCACTCCTACCCCAAAGGCGACTAACGTTCTGGGCAACCTCAGCACATTGACAATAAAGGCATAGTCGGGGTTAGCCGTCGGTAACCCCACAATCGTTTTTAAAACAGCCAATGGTGGAATGGGATATTCCCCCTGTCCCACATTGATAACTATCGCCGCGAGAGTAACCAAAACCAATACGAGTAGTACGGTTGGCACGCGCCGTTCTATACGGAACGATATAGGCAATAGTCGGGGACGAATAATCAGCCAGCTTTTTCTCATCGTCTCACCTTGAACCGCGCTAGATAGATGAAGAACGGAGCGCCCACTAGAGCAGTCATGACCTAGGGTGGTCATTTGTTTCCCTAAGGCAAACGCGATCGCTAATCCAATGCCGATGTAAGGCAGCACTTGTAAGAACAACGTGAAATCCCGACCCGCCACCGATCCAGCTAACCAGAAGCGGATTTCATCGAGGGTTTGTTGGCTAAGGATAAGGATAGCAGTTGTGAATGAGGACAGTAAGCTCGTCAATGCCGCACCCGCAATAGTCAGGTTGAGTGGAGCCAGTCCCCCTCGACCCAGAGATCCGAGCAAATAGACGGTGATTGCCGTAACACCTGCCCCCCCAAAGGCACACCAGGCATAGACACTCAGGGAAGATGAGCCGAAGAGGAAAACAGCAATGACAACTGCCATTGCCGCACCTGCATTAATGCCCAGGATTCCGGGGGACGCTAAAGGGTTGCGAGTTAATCCCTGCATCAGGGCACCTGCCACCGCAAGGGCTGCACCCACTAGCACGGCAATCAGCGATCGCGGCAACCGAACTGTGCGGATAATCAGGTGATCGGTAGAGCCATCAAAGTTGGTTAAAGCGGCATATACAGTGCTAAAAGAAATATCTGCGGCACCATAGGTAATGCTTGCCACCAAGCTGACTAGCAGAATCAACAGACTCAGTGACAAACCAACGGGGAGTAAGAGGCGCGATCGCCCCCTACTTTTCCCTCTTACCCTAGCACTCTCGCTTGCCAATCGCTTCTTTACCTCAATCAATGATTCCAATTGCAAATGGAAAGGTTTTAGAGGATGTCTGAAAAGTTGTCTTTGACACTATTACCTAGTGGAAATCCCCCTAAATCCCCCTTTTAAAGGGGGACTTTCTCTGGTCATTTCCCCCCTTTCTCTCCCCCCCTTTCTCTCCCCTCACAAGGGTAGGTTTTTTACCTTGACGGTATAATGGGGGTAAGACTTGGAAGACCTGGAGGGAAAGTGGACAAGGAAGAAGACAAAAAAAACATAAAAACTCATGAAGATCTTATTATCTCTTCAATTAGCGTTTGAT